>CBDUVN010000001.1:0-122905 GCA_965370685.1 uncultured bacterium
CCGCTGGTGAACGCCGAAGGCAGGGTGATCGGCGTCAATTCGGCGATCCTGTCGCAATCCGGGGGCTCCGAGGGAATCGGTTTCGCGATTCCGATCGATCGCGCCCGCCGGATCGCCGCGGAACTCCTCGAACATGGCATGATTCGACGTCCATGGGTGGGGGTGGAGCCCCGGACGATGGAATCGGCGGTCACCAGGTTCTCGCTCACCGAAGTTCGACGCGTAGCGCCGGGCTCGCCGGCCGCGGATGCGGGACTCGAAGTCGGAGACGTGCTGCTGGAGGTAAACGGCAGACCGATCACCTCTCCACTCGACTGGGATGTCGGGCTTCTCGATGCCGGAGTCGGCTCGTCCGTCGATATCCGGTATCGCCGCGGCGATGACCTGTTCTCCGCCCGTCTCGATGTGGAGGAGCTGCCGAGCGAGCAGGCGGAGCGGCTGGAGGTGGTTCGAGGTCTCCAGCTGATCAGCGTCACTCCCCAGATCGCGGTCGAACGCCGACTCGAGATCGAGAGTGGGGCCCTGATCGTGCAACTGGCGCCCGGCGCAAGCAGGGTCACCGGTCTCCGCGAGGGGGATGTGATCGTCGGGATCAACCGCAGCCCGGTGCAAACGACGGAAGACGCCGAGAACCTCTTCCGCGCCCTCGCCGGTGGCAGTAGGATCTTCGTCACGTACTATCGCGAGGGGCGGTACTACAATAGCTGGCCTTTCGACATCGGCTGAACCCGTGACTGCCCATCAGACCAGATATCCGCATCCCCTGATCGATCGGTACGCGTCGGCGGAGATGACCGACGTGTTCTCGCCGCTCCGGCAGGCCCTTACGTGGCGTGATCTGTGGATCGCGTTGGCGGAGGTCGAGAGTGAGCTCGGCGTGTCGATTCCCGACGAGGCGATCACCGAGCTCCGGGCAGGCCGGGAGGAAGTCGACCTCGAACGCATCGCCGAGATCGAGGCAAATCTCAGGCACGACGTGATGGCCCACATCCATCACTACGGTGAGGTTGCGCCGGGCGCCCGGCCCTACATTCACCTGGGCGCGACGAGCGCCTACGTGGCGGACAACGCCGGTCTGATCCAGCTTCGCGACGCGCTGGTGATAACGCGTGAGCGGCTTCTCGCCGTGATTTCGAGTCTGGCCGAGTTCGCCGAGCGCTGGCGGAGCTTCCCGACTCTCGGTTACACGCACTGGCAACCCGCGCAGCCCGTGACGGTCGGCAAGCGGGCGACTCTGTGGTTGCAGGACTTCGTGGCCGACCTCGAGCAGATCCGCGCACTGGAAGCCGAGTTGAGATTCCGCGGTGCTCGCGGAACGACGGGAACGGAAGCCACCTTCCTCGATCTGTTCGACGGTGATGGCGAACGTGTAGACACGCTGAACGAACGCCTGGCCGAGCGGTTCGGATTCCCGGGCGTCTGGGATGTCGTCGGCCAGACGTACCCCCGGAAGTTCGACCACCGCGTGCTCTCGGTCCTCGCAGGGATCGGCGCGAGCACGGCGCGCTTCGGGCAGGATGTTCGGCTTCTCCAGAGCTTCGGCGAGATCGAGGAACCGTTCGGCCGGAGCCAGATCGGATCCTCCGCCATGCCGTACAAGAGGAATCCGATGCGCTGCGAGCGAGCCTGCTCGCTGGCGCGACACCTGTGCACGCTGGAACTGGACGCCGCCTGGACCGCATCGGTTCAGGGATTCGAGCGAACGCTGGACGACTCAGCGAACCGACGGATCGCGATCCCGGAGGCTTTCCTGTGTGCTGACGCGATCCTGCTGATCGTAGACAACGTCGCATCCGGCCTGGTGGTACACGAAGCGGTGATCGACGCCCGGCTCACTCGAGCGCTTCCGTTCCTGGTCACCGAGCGGGTGCTGATTGCCGGTGTCCGCAACGGAGGCGACAGACAGGAGTTGCACGAACGCATCCGGGTTCACGCCATGGCCGCACGGGAACGCCTGGATGCTGGATCGGACGATAACGACTTTTTGCGACGCGTGGCTGATGACTCCGCGTTCGGGCTGTCCACGGATGAGCTGACCGATCTCTCCCGGCCGGAGGATCTCGTGGGAAGATCCGCCGAGCAGGTGACGCGATACCTGCGCGACGAGGTCGGTCCGGTGCTGGCGGGATATTCGGGCGCGGCAGCGTCACGACTGAGAGTGTAAGCGGGATGGATGATCCGAAGATGACTGATGCTCGTGGAACAGACCTTCCCTTCCCCCTGCTTCGAAGGGGGAAGGTGCGCGAGATGTACGATCTGGACGATGCGCTGCTGATGGTCGCCAGCGACCGGATCAGCGCGTTCGACTGCATTCTGCCCCAGCCGATCCCGGACAAGGGGGCAGTCCTCACCCAGATCTCGCGCTTCTGGTTCGACCGTTCCAGCCACGTTGTGCAGAATCACTGTATCTCAGCGGATCCGGACGAGATCGTGCGGCTGCGTCCGGAGCTCGAGGGCACACGGGACCAGTGGGCCGGCAGAGGCATGCTGGTAAAAAAGACCGAGCCCTTCCCGATCGAGTGCGTGGTGCGCGGCTACATAACAGGGTCTGCGTGGAAAGAGTATAGGGACTCGGGCACGCTGGCCGGCGAGCCGCTGGCGGAGGGGCTTGTCGAGGCCCAGGAGCTCGATCCGCCGATTTTCTCCCCCGCGACGAAAGCGGACTCCGGTCACGACGAGAACATCACATTCGATCAGATGAAGGGAGTCGTGGGCACGAAAGTCGCCGAATACCTTCGCGAGACCAGCCTCGACCTCTATACGTTTGCTCGCGCCCACGCGCGTGGAAGAGGAATTCTGATCGCGGACACGAAATTCGAGTTCGGAACGGCGCGCACCGGCGAGGTACTGCTGATCGACGAAGCCCTGACGCCAGATTCATCGCGATTCTGGCCGGCTGATGAGCACCTGCCGGGCCGGACGCCGCCGTCGTTGGACAAGCAACCTGTACGAGACTACCTCGAAGGCCTCGTCCAGGCGGGCGAGTGGGACCGAACTCCTCCCGCTCCCGACCTTCCGCCCGACATCGTCGCCTCCACGAGCGAGCGATACCGAGAGGCATACCGTCGGCTCACCGGCGCCGAGCTACCGGAGTATCGATGACTTCGATGTCACTCCCGATCCACCTGGACGACGACAAGCCCCGGGACGAGTGCGGAATTTTCGCGATCAGCGGCTCCCCCGCTGCCGCAGAGCTCACTTTCCTGGGCCTCTACGCGTTGCAGCACCGGGGGCAGGAGTCGGCGGGCATCGTCGCGATAGACGACGAAGGCGTGGCACGCAGTCACAAGGGCATGGGCCAGGTGAACGAGGTGTTCGATGACGCCACCATAAGTCGACTTCAGGGCGACGTGGCACTCGGCCATGTCCGATACTCGACCGCGGGAAGCTCCTCGCTGCGCAACGCGCAGCCGGTGCTGGTCAACTACCGGCACGGCCCGATGGCGCTCGCCCACAACGGAACGCTCACGAATGCACTGGAAATCGGCGAGCGCCTGACCGACGAGGGCGCGATTTTTCAGACCGACAGCGACTCCGAGGTCGTGATTCACCTGATCGCTCGTTCACGCCGCGACTTGCCGGACCAGCAGGTGGATGACGCGCTGTCGCAGCTCGTCGGCGCCTTTTCTCTCGTATTGTGCATCGGGAGGACGATCTACGTTGCGCGGGATTCCCGCGGATTCAGGCCGCTGGTGCTCGGACGGCTGGGAGACGCTGCAATCGTGGCGTCCGAGACGTGCGCGCTGGATATCATCGGTGCCGAGTACGAGCGGGACGTACGCCCCGGAGAGGTGTTGCGCATTGACGACGGCGTCGTGACGCCGCTGCGTCCTCTCGAGCCCGCGCCGGCCTCGCCCTGCCTGTTCGAGCTCGTCTACTTCGCCAGACCGGATTCGCAGATCTGGGGCTGCAGCGTCGACCGTGCCCGGCGTGCGTTCGGCCGGCAGCTTGCACGCGAGCACCCGGTCGACGCGGACTGCGTGTTCTCTGTCCCCGACTCGTCCAACTCGGCGGCCCTGGGCTACGCGGAGGAGTCGGGTCTGCCGTTCGAGCTCGCACTGATTCGGAATCATTACGTCGGCCGCACGTTTATACACCCGACACAGACGGGCCGGGACTTCAGGGTTCGCGTGAAATACAACCCCGTTGCAGAGTTGATCGACGGAAAGAGAGTCGTGGTGGTGGACGACTCACTGGTTCGGGGCACGACAAGCAGGGGACTCGTGACGTTGCTGCGCGACGCGGGGGCGCGCGAGATCCACTTCAGGGTGGCTTCTCCACCGATCATCTCGCCCTGCTATTACGGAATCGACATGCCGACGAAGCAGGAGCTGGTCGGCGCCAACTTCACGGTCGAGGAGATCGGCCGGCATCTCGGCGTCGAATCTCTCGGCTACCTGTCGCTTGACGGAATGCGATCTGCGGTCGCGGATTACGGTCCGTTCTGTGATGCCTGCTGGACCGGGAACTACCCGGCTCCACTTGTCGACATCGAGCACGCCCGCGTGGCGGAGGCGGCGGACCGTTGAGTCCGCCGCCTCCGCGACTCGCCTGAACAGGAGCCCCCATGAACTACGTCTACTTCTTCGGCCGTGGGCATGCCGACGGCGGCCGCGACATGAAGGACCTCCTCGGCGGCAAGGGCGCGAATCTCGCCGAAATGACGAATCTGGGCGTGCCGGTTCCTCCCGGCTTCACTCTGACCACAGAAGCCTGCCGGCACCACCTGATCAGTGACGAGCTTCCGGCTGGAGCGCGTGGAGAGGTCCACGAAGCGCTGGCAAGGCTCGAGAAGACCGTCGGCAAGACATTCGGGGGCGCAACGGACCCGCTTCTCGTGTCCGTTCGATCCGGTGCCGCCGCATCGATGCCCGGGATGATGGACACGATCCTGAATCTCGGCCTGAACGACCTGAGCGTCGATGGACTGGCGCGGACATCGGGCGACGAGCGTTTCGCGTGGGACAGCTACCGACGGTTCCTGCAGATGTACGGTGAAGTAGTGCTCGGTGTCGAACACTCCGCATTCGAGTCGATCCTGACCGACGTTCGGCTGGAGGCGGGAGCGGAGTCGGACGATGGAATCCCGGCGGACGGGCTCCGGCAGGTCGTGTCCCGTTACAAGGAGCTGATCGAGCGCGAAGGCTCGGGGCCATTCCCCGAGTCTCCGGAAGACCAGCTGTGGGGAGCGATCGACGCCGTGTTCAAGAGCTGGCGGACACCACGCGCGAACGCCTATCGCAAGATCAACGAAATCTCGAATGACCTGGGTACGGCCGTCAACATACAGGCGATGGTGTATGGGAATCGTGGACCGGGCAGCGGCACGGGGGTCGCGTTCACCCGGAACGCGGCGACGGGCGAGCGGAAGCTGTACGGTGAGTTCCTGGTCAACGCGCAGGGAGAAGACGTCGTAGCCGGCACCAGACACCCCCTGTCGATCGAGCAGATGGCGGATTATCTGTCGGACGCATTCGAGAAGCTGAACGAAACCGCAGACCGCCTGGAGGTCCATTACCGGGAGATGCAGGATCTCGAGTTCACGGTCGAGGACGGAGAGCTGTTCCTGCTGCAGACGAGGAGTGGCAAGCGCACGGCCCGCGCAGCTGTTCGCATCGCGGTCGAGATGGCCGATGAAGGACTGATCTCGCGTGAAGAGGCTGTCGAGAGAGTCGAGCCGGAGCGGCTCGACGAAGTTCTGCACCCAATGGTCGATCCCGACGCAGACTACACGCCGTTCGCCATCGGCAACCCGGCCTCGCCGGGCGCCGTATCCGGCAGGATCGTATTTACGGCGCGCGAGGCCGTGGAGCAGGCGGAGCAAGGCGAAAGCGTCGTACTGGTCCGCAACGAAACGTCTCCAGACGACTTCGAGGGCATGGTCGCAGCGGTGGCCATCGTGACCGCGCGCGGCGGCAAGTCCAGCCACGCGGCCGTCGTCGCGAGGGGCATGGGCAAGTGCTGTGTCGTCGGGACCAGGTCGCTCGAGATCGACGAGGAACGAAGGGTGATCCGCTCGAACGGCCAGGTCGTGGCGGGCGGTGATTGGATCACGGTGGACGGAGCGAGCGGCGAGGTCATCCCGGGCCGGATCCCCACGGTCGAGCCGGAGCCGGGAGAGGAATTCCATCGCCTGATGAGCTGGGCCGACGAGATCCGGCTGCTCCGGGTGCGGACCAATGCCGACAACCCTGAGGATGCCGCAGCCGCGCGGGAATTCGGTGCGGAGGGAATCGGCCTGTGCAGGACCGAGCACATGTTCTTCGGCGAGGAACGGGTGGATGCGGTGCGGGAGATGATCCTCGCGGCGGACGTAGATGGCCGAAAGCGCGCGCTGGACAGGCTCCTGCCGATGCAGCGCTCGGACTTCGAGGGGATATTCCGGGCGATGGACGGCCTTCCGGTGACGATCCGACTCCTCGACCCTCCGCTGCACGAGTTCCTTCCGTCGGAACCCGAGGAACTGGAGCGGATCGCTGCAGTGTTGGAGCGGACGGTGGAGGATATCAAGACAGCCGTGGAGCGTCTCACCGAGGTCAATCCGATGCTCGGACACAGGGGCTGCCGTCTCGGCTACTCGCACCCGGAGATCACCCGGATGCAGGCGCGCGCCATTTTCGAAGCGGCGCTGGATGCCCAGGCCGACGGCATCGACGTCCAGCCGGAGGTCATGATTCCCCTGGTGGGCCATGTCGCAGAGCTGCGTCACCAGAGGTCACTGGTGGACCAGACCGCCCGCGAGGTATTCGCGGAGCGGGACGACCAGGTGGACTATCTCGTCGGCACGATGATCGAGCTGCCGCGAGCCTGTCTCACGTCGGGACCGATCGCTGGTGAGGCCGAGTTCTTTTCGTTTGGAACCAACGACCTGACCCAGACCACGCTCGGTCTGTCACGCGATGACGCCGGCTCTTTCCTCCCGCTGTACGTGGAATCCGGCGTGTACGCGAAGGATCCTTTCCAGTCGTTGGATATTGAGGGCGTCGGACGCCTGATGCGGGCGTCGGTGAAGGAAGGGCGGGCTGCCCGACCGGATCTGAAAATTGGAATCTGCGGTGAGCATGGAGGAGACCCGGACTCGGTACGGTTCTGTCACGGACTGCGGATGGACTACGTCTCCTGCTCCCCGTTCCGGGTTCCGGTCGCCCGGCTGGCCGCGGCACACGCCGCGCTGGAAGACAGGCCGGACACCGACTGAGGAACACCTGAACGACACCTGAACGGGTTTCCGGGGGCCGGCGGTTCCGGCCCCCACACCCACTCGACCTCCGGACCGACCTCCGATCAGGACTGCGGCACACCTCCACCCGACAGCGTTCGCTCGGCGAGGTCGACCCATTCTCGATTACCCATGAACAGTGGCGTCCGCTGGTGAAGCTCGTGCGGCTCGATCGACATGATATCACGTGTACCGTCGGTCGCCCGGCCGCCTGCCTGTTCGCACAGCATCGCCAGTGGAGCCGCCTCGTACAGCAGTCGCAGCTTGCCGTCCGGGTGCTCCCGGTCCCCGGGATACATGAAAAACCCGCCGTATAGAAGGGTCCGGTGGAAGTCCGCGACCAGAGAACCCACATACCGGTGCGAGAACCCACCTCCTCCGTTCGAGCCCGTTCCCCGGAACCACTCCACCAGCTCCTGCTGCTCGGGAGACCAGCTCGAATAGTTCCCCTCGTTCACGCTGTAGATCCGCTTTCCCGGTTCGGGAATGCTGATCTTGCTGTGCGACAGCAGGAATTCTCCGATCGACGGATCCAGCGTGAAACCGTGCACTCCGCTCCCCGTCGTGTACACGAACACCGTCGAGGACCCATACATGATGTAGCCTGCGGCCACCTGCTTCGAGCCGGCCTGCAGGCAGTCCTCGAGCGATCCGTCCCGTCCCGCCGAGCACCGTTTGTGAACCGAAAAGATCGTCCCGATCGAGATGTTCGCATCGATGTTCGAGCTGCCGTCGAGCGGGTCGAACAGGAGGACGTAGTCTCCGGTCGGAAACTGCTCGGGAATCTGGATCAGCCCCTCTTCCTCCTCCGAGGCCATGACACACAGGTCCCCGCCATGGTCCAACGCGTTGAACACCACGTCATGTGCGTACTCATCGAGCTTCTGGACCTCTTCTCCGTGTACGTTTCCTTTCCCTGTCTTGCCGAGGATGTCGACCAGGCCGGCCTTGCTCACCTCGCGGTGAATCAGTTTCGCTGCCTGGGTCAGGTCATACAGGACGGAGGTCAGCGCCCCGGTCGCTCCCGGGTGGTCGCGCTCCTGCTCGAGAATGAATCGCCCCAGCGTGACTACGTATCGATCCATGACGGCCTCCGGTTTTCTGCAGCTGTCGAAGCGTGCATCTCAACCCGATGCGCGGGTGGCACGAAGCGCCCGACCCGGGCCCGCTCCCACCACACTGAGCAGGCCGATTCCCCACGTCAACAGCCTTCAATCTCCGTGCCGTACGGCAAGCTCCGCTGAGACCGGTGCGTTCCACACGGATTCGCTGTCGATTCGCCATCTCCCATCCCGCCGAATCTCGATGCAAAGCGTCCCCCTGCGGTCCGTACGCCACACTACGGGAACGTGCGCGGCATCGAGTCGGGCGACGACCTCAGGATGCGGATGACCGTATCGATTCCCCCGCCCGGCAGAGATCACGGCAACCGTCGGGCGCACGGCTGCCAGCCATTCACCAGAGGTCGATGTGCGACTTCCGTGATGCCCGACCTTGAGCAGGTCGGCCCGCAGTGAATCGCGCGGCCACGACCGGAGGATATCCGTCTCCTCGACGGCGGTCGCGTCACCGGAATTCACATACCGGAACCCCGCCAGACTCACCCGCACGACGAGGCTCGTCTGATTGGCGCTGAGCGGCCCTCCCTCCCGGTCTGTCTCAGTTGCCGGATCGGGCCCGAGCACGAGTACCTCGGCGTCATCGACGTGGATCCGGGTTCCGCGTCGGGCGATGAGCCACGGCACGCCGGCCTGCTCGGCCACCGCCAGCAGTCGGGCGTAGGGAGCTCTCGGAAGCGGGTCCGCGGTATCGAGTACGCCGCCGACCGGCACGCTCGTGAGCAGTCCCGGGAGTCCTCCCAGGTGATCCACATCAGGATGCGACAGGACGACGAGGGCCACAGATCTGCCACCCCGCCGACGCAGCGCTCCAACGATTTCCTCCCGACCCGCTCCCGGGCCCAGCTCCGGACCTCCATCGAATACGATCCATCGACCCTCGAACGTCCGGAGGATCGCCGCGTCCCCCTGGCCAACGGACAGGGTGCACAGAAGACCCGTGTTTCTGTGTTCGAGCAGACGAGTGAAGGGCTGTCCAAGCGCCAGGGAGACGAGGATGGCCACGGGAACGATCGTCCGCGCGGGCGAGATGCCCCGAGCGATCCGGGCCAGTATCCCGAACGCGATCAGCCAGGCGAGCCAGGTCTCAGCCGATGGAGGAGACGACTCGAAGTGACCTCCCGTCCAGTTGCTGAACCAGCCTGCCGCGGCGTGCAGCACGCGAAGACATACCGTGGCTCCACCGGCGAACCACGTGCCGAGAGGATCGGGAAGCAGGGTGCCGGCAAGGCCCCAGATCGACAGAGCGACGATCGGAGATCCCACCAGGTTTGAAACCATCGAAACGGGGGCAATTCGTCCGAAGTGCCAGGCGGATATCGGAGCCGTGGCCAGGAATGCCCCGATCCCGGCGAGCAGACCGGTGCTCAGCCCCCTGATCAGCTTTCCAGTTCGGCCGGCGGCGGTCAGTCGGGCTTTCCCGCGTCCGGCGGACAATGCGCGAGCCACTGCTGGCCCGATCGAAACGCCGGCAAACCCCGCGAACGACAGCTGGAACCCCGGTTCGAGGATGGTCGAGGGATCCGAAACGAGGAACACGAGCGCCACGACTCCCAGGAGATCCGCACCGCGAATGGGACGCCCGACGAAGCGGGAAGTCGCCCAACCGGCAAACAACAGGCTCGCCCTGAGCGCCGGGGTGGGCGCTCCGAGAATCGCCACGTACACGCCGACGATCGCCGCGGCGACGAGGTAGACCCTGCGGCCGCGCACGAACGGCCTCGACAGCGCGAGTATCAGACCCGCGATGATTCCGACATGCAGTCCCGAGATCGCCAGCAGGTGCGCGAGGCCGGCATCGACGAACCGCCTCCGAAGGCTCGCCGGCAACTCGTCACGCTCCGCGAGAAGCAGGGCTCGGGCCGTCGCATCTACATCGGCGGGCAACCGGGCCCGCAGACGGCGGGCCGCCGCGGACCTGATCGTCCGGCGAACGGAGCGGATCGTCGCCCCGACACCTCTGTCGGAGCCCTGCACGTACCGTTCATCGCGTGTGACTCGGGCCTGTACTACGATGCCTGTCCGACCCGGGAGATCGAGGCCCTGTCCGTTGGGCGACTGTGCTCGCAAGCGCAGCCACTCCCCTTCCAGCGCTATGGGGGCCCCGAACGGGATCGACGGATCCGCCGATGCAACGAATACCGAGACCCGGGGCATCCGGCACTCTCCGGCCCGGGCGGACAACACCACGTCTTCCAGTGAAACGCGCACGTTCGAACGCCGGTCCGTTCCCCGGGCACCGGCGGATTGTTCCACGGAGTAGCCCCGCACGACGACCGGCGTCCCGGTCTCGAGCGACGTTTCGCAACCCGCCCGGATCGTCGCGGCCGAATCCGCACCGACCAGTGCTCCTGCCGCCACGAGCACCGCAACAAGAACCGTAGGGGTCGCGAGAGTGGCGATTCCACCCGCAGAGCGGGAACCGGCCAGACGGAATGCGCAGATCATCAGAGCCGCGAACATCGTCAGTGCTACGGCACCGGGTCGCACCATCCCGAGTGCGGATCCGGCGGTGAATGCGAGGGCTGCCGCGAGAACCGGGGGGAAGGAGCGGGTGACCGGCGGTCCCCGCCGATGGATGGAGTCCTGAACCGCTCGTGGCGCGGGCCTGTCGCTACGGCCCTTCCTGCTCGTCCTCCGGGCGGCCCTGTGGCCATTCCTCTCCGAGTGCTTCACGATATCGGCGCAGCATGCGTCGTGTCTTCAGGTCGGCACGCAGGCCGACAGCGAACACGAGCGTCATCCCGAACAGGATCGAGAGAAACACGACGGCCGACAGCGGAATCGACCGCAGAGTTACGATTCCCAGTCGAAGCGTGACCCTCTCGCCGATGTTCAGCCAGGCGAACAGGGCCGCGAGGGCCGAGCTTCCAAGGATGATGGCGATCCGGCCGGGAACCCCGTTCACCGGACGACCTCCCCGATGAACGTCGCGCCGGTCGTCGAGACCAGGCGGACCTGGCGAAAGCTCCCGACCCACGATTCTTCGCCCGGAAACACGACGACCTTGTTCGTCCCCGTGCGGCCGAGCATGTCCCCGTCCGTGCGAGCCGGCCGCTCGACGAGGACTTCGGTGATCCCTTCGAGCTCCTGGTCGTGAATCTCCCGCCGGATCTCACGGTGCAGCGCGATGAGCTCGGACAGACGACGACCGGACGTCTCCTGATCTACGAAATCGGCCGCAGGCAGACGGGTGGCCGGCGTACCCTCCCGCGGAGAGTACCGGTAGAGAAAAGCGTCGTCGAACCGGACGCGGCGCAGCAACTCGGCGGTGTGCTCGAAGTCCTGCTCCGTCTCGCCGGGGAACCCGACGATCACATCCGTGCTCAGCGCGATCCCCGGGACCCGGTCCCGGACCCGGTCCACGATGTCGAGAAATTCCTCCCGCGAATAGCGCCGGACCATGCGCTTCAGCATGCGATTCGACCCGGACTGGACAGGCAGGTGGAGCTGTGGGCAGACAGCGGGCTCCGTGGCCATCGTGTCGAGCAGCTGATCGGTGACATCGTTTGGATGGGGTGACGTAAACCGGACCCTCCGAACTCCGTCCACCCGGGCGACGTCGCAGAGCAGTTGCGCGAAGTCCGTCGTACCGTGGCGATAGGAGTTCACGGTCTGACCGAGGAGCGTCACCTCTGGAAACCCGGATTCGACCGCGTTCCGAACCTCGGAAAGAATCGTCGCCGGACTTCGGTTCTTCTCCGGACCGCGAACGTACGGAACGATGCAGAACGTGCACCGATGATCGCAGCCTCGCTGGACCGTGATCCATGCGCTCACACCCGCCCGGCGAATCGAGGATACCCCGTCGTAATTCTCCTCCTCGTCCAGTTCGAGCAGCAGTTGACCCCTCGCGAGCGCTCCGCCTCGGATTCCGTCGACGACATCGCCCAGTCGCCGATAGGAATCCGGACCGGCCACCAGGTCCACGCCGGCCGAGCGTTCCAAGAGATCGGGACCGAGCCGCTGTGCCATGCAGCCGGTGACGGCCAGCACGACATCCGGCCGGTCGCGCCTCACCTGCTGCAGCTGGCCGATCCGACCGAGAACCCGCTGCTCTGCATGTTCGCGGATCGCACAGGTGTTGATGACGATCACGTCCGCCTGTGCCGGGTCGTCCACCGTTACGTAGCCGCGGTCCGCCAGCGCTCCGGCCATGATCTCGGAGTCGCCGATGTTCATCTGACACCCGTAGGTCTCGATATACGCGCGGCGGGATATCGGAACCGGAGGACCGGAGTTCGGCCCGGACCGCATCCGCGCCGTACGCCGACGCAGCGGAACCAGGGGCTCGCTCATACGCTTCCGTGTGTCATGATTCGTGTCTGCTCCTCAACGCAATCGCAACGATCGGGGCCGGAAACTACGAGCCGACAGCGCCCGCGGTCCACAATCTCCCCACCGGGCACTGCATATGGGCGTATCCGGCCGGGCTTTGCCGATTCTGTCAGGTCATCATAGCATTCCCGGCATGGTGACGGTCGAGCAAGTCCCGTTTGACGGAATGCAAGTACCGGTCGAAGTTTACGCTGGTCCCGACCGGCCTCTGCTGTTCCTCCCCGGGTTCGGCGTGCATCCGCTGAACTACCGGGAGGGTGTCGAGAGGCTTGCGCGTCATTTCACGGTGTTCATGCCGGACCTCTCCTTCCGGACCCACGCTGAGCTCCCACTCCAGGTCGCCCGGTACAAGGCTTTCGTCGAGTTGCTGGCCGATCGATATGCACCGGAAGCACCGCGGACCGGCCACTCGTTCGGCGGTCTGCTGGCGCTCCTCGGAACTCGCGAGGCCGTGGCCCTCGCGCCGATGATCCCGATTGCCGTCGGCTGGCCCACCAAGGTCCGGAGAGCAATTCTCCTCGAGTTGCGCGAACTCGTCGGGCTCGAGGGTCGGAGAGGAGTCCGATGGGCGTTCCACATCTCCGGAGAATACATTCGGACCGCGGCACGCAGGCCGCACTGCCTGTTCCCCTCCGTGTCCGAGACACTCGGACGGATCCACGAGGAGTTCCTCCCGACAGCGCCGAACTCGACGCTGGTTCTCGCCAGGCGTGATCGATTGTATCTGCAATCAGAGTACGACGCGTACCTGGCCCTGTCCGACACGACGCGAATCGAGACGCGGTACGTGTCGCGGGGGCACGATTGGCCGGTGACCCACCCGGGGCTGGTGGAACGGGAGGTGCTGGAGGCCCTGCGCATCGAGCGCCCTGCGGATATCGCGCGAACCGACATTCCGGCCTGAAAACACCGACGGGCCGAAAAGACGTCTCAGAGCTGGAACAGGGACATGGAGATGGACAGCCGCCGAAAGCTCTCCTGGACAAAGCTGGTCTCGAGGTCTCCGCGCGTGCCTAATTCGACGGCCAGGTCGAAGGCCGCCAGCCCTCCGGATACCTCGAGCCCGACACCGAACGTGACCGCGGTCTCCACAAGTTGCTCGGTTCCGACCAGGAAGAACGGCAGGTCCGTGCGGCGCACGCCTGCACGCAGGGGAAGGCCGGCACCGAACACCGAGAAGCCGACATACTCCAGGCCCACGCCGAACCAGAATACATCGGCCGCAGAGGCACTGTTGAGGTCCTCGCTGGTCGTAGACCATCCCGAGTAGCCGAGTGCTGCGGTAGCGAGCAGACTGGAAGTAATCTGGCCGCTTCCGCCAATCGCCCACTCTAGCGGCATCGAGAAGTCGAACCTGTCGGCACCCTGGTCCACGGAATCTCGCTTGGCCTTGAAATCGGTAGTCAGGCCGATCACCCCGGAAAGTCGGATCCGGGAGCCCAGTTGTGTCGCCGCTCCCCCGCGAATGCGGAACCCCGAAAAGCTGAACTGGGCGTCACCGCCGGCGATTCCGATGTTGACGGTAGGATCCTCGAGAGATGGCTCGAAGGTCCGGAAGAACGATTGCCGCAGACTGCCCGTGAGGATCGAGCCATCGATTCCGACGCTGAATCTGCCGACGTCCCGCGCAGCGGTCAGCGTTACCGAACTCAAGCCGCCGTCGTGCTCACGACGCTCGTCATACGGGAAGGTGCCGAACGATGATCTCAGCGTGTCCTGGAGGTTGACGCCCCAGTCCATGTCGAGTTCCGCCGTGAAGCCGAGACCAAAGGTCCAGGATCGGATCGGAACGGCGGCCTGGACGATCGCGACACGGCTGCGCCCCGTCGTCTGAGAGCCCCCGGGCGAATCCACGGTTATTGCCTCAGGAGCGTACGTCAACCCCAGCGTCGGTCGGCGGAATCCCCGCAGATCGGCAGGATTCCGGCTGGACAGACTCCCACCGAGAAGTCCCATGCCCGTTCCGCCCAGGGCCGCGGCTCGTGCATCGATCGCCGGGACCGGGTACCCGAGACCGAGCCCCGTGACCGGCATCTGAGCCATCATCGAAGGGGCGAGCATCAATAAAAGCAATCCCGCCAGACCGGGAACCCGGACGATTGATGATCGAATAGAGCCAGTACGATTCGAAGTCACCGGCCGCCTCATGGGGCCGTGAACGGGACGCGAGGTGTCACCAGCAGTCGCACGCTGGGCCGGAGCTCCGGTGCGTCCTCCGCCGAGCCAAATCGCCAGAATCCGGGATCACGTCCCTCCGGCAGCGCCCTCAGGCCGACCCTCAGCACGGTGATCGAATCGGCCGAGGCGAGCGACCACGCGAGCACGAGCCCCGTGATACTCAGCACCAGCTCCGCGCCGTCCTCCGTGATCGTGTCGGGATCCAGCAACACGTTAGGCCCGAGGGTGGCTCCGATCGGAGTCTTCGGCCCGACCACGAACGGGTCCGCGAGAAGCAGGAAAGACGTGACCTCCAGCGGGAACTCGAGCAGAAACGGAATCGGCGCCGGCGGGCCGGGCCTGAAAACGAGCGACGCGGCGTTGATCGTCGACCCCTTCAACTGCAGACCCTGCCAGGTATCCGGCAACTCGAAGTCGAGATAAATCCTCGACGATGGCAGTCCCGCCAGGCGTGACGTCTGACCCGGGTCCGGGGTTTCGGGAGCGAAGATCACGGTGGTGCCTGCCGGCGAGCGCGCCGCCGCGATGAGAGTGTCCTGAGTCTCCGGCTTCGCGTCGAATACCAGTGCGATCGACGAGACCTGGACAAACGCGGTCGATCCCGAAGCACCGATCGCAAATCCGGGCTCTCCACCGGTGGCCCGCCAGGCGGACAGGACGCTGTCGGTGCTCACCACGAACGGCACGAAGACCGTGTCAGAGACCGTCGAATCGAATGGCGCGTCGATCCTCAACGTGGCGATCCGCTCCCCCAGGTCCCCACCGGGAGTCGACCACGGAACGTCGGTATCCGCGAGCGTCCACGTCGCCTGCTGCTGTGCGTACCTGCGCGTCAGTGTGTAAACCTCCAGATCCATCCCGAGGGGCGGCACGTGGCTGAACGCCGTGTCGATGATCAGTCGAAACCGGCCGTTGGCAAACCCCTCGATCGCTTCCCGCCCGGTGGGAGTGTCGATCGAGTCGGGAAGCGTTTCGATGCGCCCGAGCAGACGGGCCTGCTGGTCCACCGAGTCGACGACGACCCTGTAGTTGGAGGACGCCGGAAGCACGTAACCCGAATACGTGGTGTCCCGCCAGGACAGCAATCCCTCGACAGGAATCTCAATTTCTTCCGTCGGAGTCTTCTGCCCGGGGGACGTTTGAGAGTCGACTTCGAGCAGCGCGCGTTCCGTGCAGCCGGCCGTGACGAGCGCGACAGCTGCAAGCACGATCGCGGCCGGAAGCCGCCTCATCGTGAGTCCCCCGGCCCGGGCCCAGGCACGGATCGCAGAGCGAAGCGCTCGGGCAACAGACCACTCAGGGCCCAGCTCGCACGGTCACCACTCCCGCTCTCGCTCTCGACTTCCAGCTCCGGGGCGAACTCCGCCAGCGCCTGCCTGCACATCCCGCAGGGCGCGACCGGCACATCCGCGTCGGTGCACAGAAAAATCCGTCGGAACTGACGGGCGCCAGCCGCGACAGCGGCTCCCAGGGCCACTCTCTCGGCACACATCGTCACTGCATAAGAGGCATTCTCTACGTTGCAGCCCACAAAGCACCTGCCGTCGGCGGCCTCGAGACATGCCCCCACCCTGAAGTCGGAATACGGGGCGTAGGCTGCGTCACGAGCCCCCAGGGCAAGCGACCGCAGACTGTCGGCTTCCGTTGTTCCGTCCTCACGCATTCCGTTCTCCGTGTGCCGGCACGGGGCGTCAGCGCCCGGACCGTTCATGCATCTCTATCCTGGGCAGCCGGCGGCTCCAGCCCGTGAGGATCTCGTAGTCAATCGTACCGCACAGCTCAGCGATTTCATCCAGCCCGATCTCCGTGCCCCCGTCCGGGCCGAGAACAGTCGCCACGTCGCCCGGGCGAACATCATCGCGATCACCGATCTCGACTACCGTCGAGTCCATGCACACGACACCCCGAATCGGAGCCGAACGTCCGTGAATCAACACCCGTCCACGGTTCGACAGTTCGCGGCGCAGACCGTCTCCGTACCCGATTCCGATCGTTGCCAGCCGCCCGGGGCCCGGGGAGCTCCACGTCGCCCCATAACTCACCGTGGCACCGGCCTCGACCTCCCGGACATCGAGGATCCGGGATCGAACCGCCACGACCGGACGACCCCGCGGCTCCCAATTCCCGCCGCCGTACAGCCGGATCCCCGGCCGTACCAGGTCCGCGGAGAATTCCTCATACCGGAGAATCGCCGCACTGTTCGCTGCGTGCACGACCCCGGTATCGACACCGGCTACCCGCAGCGCCTCCAGGGCACCGACGAACCGGGTCCACTGAACCAGCGTCTGCTCAGGGCTCGTGTCAGCGGAGTGAAAATGCGTCAGCGTTCCCCGCAGACGCAGCCCTCCGAGCGACAGCAACTCCGCCACCTCACCAGCCCGACGATCCGCATCGCGCCAGCCAAGACCGAAGCGGCCCATTCCGGTGTCGATCTCGAGATGGAATGGCAGTGAACCTCCTGCCTTCCGAGCGGCGAGACCGCAAGCCGCAAGCATATCACAGCCCGAAACCGCGGGCTCGAGCCGTCGTTCCAACAACTCCCGTGTGTCCGACGGAAGCGTCGGGGAGAATACGATGATCGGACCCGCCCAGCCGAGCGAGCGCACCGCGGTCCCCTCGTCCGTCGTGGCCACGCCGAATCCCCACGGACCGAGGGACATGAGCGTACGCACCGCTCGGCCCAGCCCGATTCCATAGGCGTCGGCCTTCACCATGGGGAGAATGCCGCAACCCGGTGACAGGCGTTCAGCGAAGGAGCCGAAGTTCGACCGGAGCGCATCCAGATCCACTTCGACCCAGGCGCGGCGCTTGGGCTCGATTGACACGTTTTTCAAGACCGGGATAGTATACCTGCCATATGTCTGACGAGCAACAGATTTTCAGCGATTCCGGAGAGCGTTCGGAGCACCTGGCGCAGACCCGAGATGCCGACTCAGCTCTGGGTCGTAGTCTGGCGCTCGTCCGCTTCCTCCGGGCGGGCTGTCCCTGGGATGCGAAGCAGACGCCGTCCACTTTGCGCCCCTATCTGCTCGAGGAAGCGCACGAGGTGGCCGAGGCGATCCGGAGCGGGGACGAAGAGGAGCTGTCGTCGGAGCTCGGAGACCTGCTGCTGAACGTCGCGTTTCAGGTCGTGCTGGCTGAGGAGCGAGGTTCCTTCGGCCCGGAGGAAGTCGTCGCCGGCCTCGAGAAGAAAATGCGTGACCGGCATCCGCAGCTGTACGGCGAGGCCGACGAGGCTCCCGACTGGGAGGAGCTGAAGGCGAGGCTGAAAGCCGAGTCGGCAGCTGACTCCGGGCGATCAACGGATCCGTTCGACGGAGTCCCGACGGGTCTCGAGCCGCTCAGCAGGTCCCTGCGCCTGCAGGACAGGGCCGCCGCGCGAAACTTCGACTGGCCGGACGTGACTGGAGCGCTGGAGAAGCTGCACGAGGAGTTGGGCGAACTCGAGCAGGAACTGGCCCGGTCGGACGTGGATCCGGCGGACGAGGATCTACGTGACCGGATCGAAGACGAAGTCGGAGATCTCCTGTTCGCGGCGGTCAATGTGGCACGGCTTGCAGGGATTCACCCGTCAACTGCCCTCGAGCGGGCCGCCGGCAAGTTCGCCGCGCGGTTCAGGGCTCTGCTCGATCTCGCCGCTGACCGGGACATCGACCCCGACGACTCTGACCTGGAGACTCTGGATCGGCTGTGGGAGGAAGTGAAGAAAGGGCCGCGGTCCTGACGTGGGGGGCGGGCCCGACGCCGAAGCCACGGCCCTTCGATATTCACAGCCCGCTCGACCGCGCTCAGCCCCCGCTGAGGAGCTTCACCTGTTTCTGGCCGCTGCGTACACCTGCACCGACCGTGATTCCAAACGCCAGCGCCGTGAGACCACCCACGACTGGCAGGACCGCCACCACCGGTGCCGCCAACAGCGTGGCACCTGCACCTGCGGCCCAGGGTGCCGCATTCTTTTGCGCGGCCTCGACGAACCGCAGCTTCTCGCGCACGAAGCTCCGGGTTTTCACGTATGTCACGTAAAGGCCCGCTCCGGTACCCCCGAGTACGAGCATTCCGATCAGGGTCTCGATCATGGTTTTCCTCCTCTCGCCCATCTTGTACGACGAAGCACCCTCACGGGTTTCACCTTCCCCCCCACGATCGATTCACGGATCGAGGCGGGTCATCGTCCGCGGGAACGCGATCGCCTCGCGAACGTGGGGAAGACCGCAGATCCAGCTTACCGTCCGCTCGAGCCCGAGGCCGAACCCCGAGTGGACGAATGTCCCGTAGCGCCGCAGGTCCAGGTACCAGGAATACGTCTCCTCGGGCAGTCCTTCTTCCCGGATCCGGGCGGTCAGCAGATCGAGATCATCCTCCCGCTGGCTTCCACCGATGATCTCTCCGTATCCCTCCGGAGCGAGCAGGTCGTTGCACTTGACCGTGCGTGGATCGTCCGGGTTCTCCTTCATGTAGAACGCCTTCGCCGTCTTCGGATAATCGAACACGAACAGCGGCTTCGCTCTGCCGTCCATCAGGATCGCCTCGTCCTCCACCCCGAGGTCTGCACCCCATTCGATCTCGCTTCCTCGCGCGTTCAGGACTTCCACCGCTTCGGTGTAGCTCATGCGATCGAACGGAGAGACGGCGGCCTGGAGAGGTCCGATGTCCCTCTCCAGCACGGACAGCTCGTCCATCCGGTGATCGAGGACACGCCGCACGATCGCCGAGACGAATTCCTCCTGCAGCTCCATGTTTCCGTCAGAATCCAACCACGCCACCTCCGGCTCAACCATCCAGAACTCCGTCAGATGTCTGCGGGTCTTGGACTTCTCCGCTCTGAACGTGGGTCCGAAGCAGTACACCTTGCCGAGCGCAGCCGCCGCGGCCTCCACGTACAACTGGCCCGTCTGGGCCAGATACGCCTTGCCGAGATCGAAGTATTCCGTCTCGAACAGCGTCCCCGCCGACTCACCGATGGAACCGGTCAGAATCGGCGTGTCCACCAGCACGAAGTCTCGCTCATACATGAAGTCGCGGATCGCCTTCACCACCTCGTCCCGCACCCGCATGATCGCCGTCTGCCGGGGTGTGCGGAGCCACAGGTGGCGCTGGCCGAAGAGAAAATCGACGCCCGCCTCCTTGAGCTGGATCGGGTAGTCGTTGGACGAGTCGCCCAGGACCTCGATCCGCGTTGCCGTGATCTCGACTCCACCGGGTGACCGCGCATCGGACTGCACCGTCCCTTCGACCAGGACGCTCGTTTCGTAGGCGATCCGACCGGTGACCGTCTCCCAGGTCTCGTCATCCACATCGTGCCGGGCCGCGACGACCTGGGTGTCGCCCGATCCGTCCCGGACGATGAGAAACGCGATCTTCCCGCTCGAACGGTGATTCCGTACCCATCCGAGGATCTGCACGGTCTTGCCGATGTGATCTTTGAGCGAACGGATCGTGGTCGTGTCGGGCATCGGTTCCTCGCCTCGCGAGAGGCCGTTGAAGATGGATGAGGCGACCGGACGCCGCGAAGCTAGGCGAACAGCCGCCGGATCGTCAACCGATTCCGAACAGTGCCTCGCGGTCGGCGTGCCGCTCCGCGAGCTCCCGCGCGAGACCGCGATGCGGACGCGATGAGAGATCCGGATCGACCGACATGATCTCCCGGGCCCTGACGCGGGCACGCTCGAGCAGATCCGCATCCCGCTCCAGGTCCGCGAACCGCAGCTCCGGAAACCCGTGCTGCTGCTGGCCGAACAGGTCCCCCTGCCCTCTCAGTTTCAGGTCCTCCCTGGCCAGGTAGAACCCGTCGGTGGATGAGGCGAACACGCGGAGTCGTGCGGGGATCTCGTCTCCACCATGAAACGCCACACACCAGCTCTGCTCGGCCCCACGGCCTACCCGGCCGCGGAGCTGGTGAAGCTGGGAGAGGCCGAATCGTTCGGCGTGCTCGATCACCATCACCGTAGCGTTCGGCACGTCGATCCCGACTTCGATCACGGTCGTGGCCGCGAGCAGTCCGACGTCGCCCCGGGAGAATCGACGCATCACCGACTCCTTCTCGGCGGCCGGCATTCTGCCGTGCACCATCTCGACCACGAATTCCGGGAATCTGTCGCGCAATTCCTCGACCGCCTCCGTCACGGCCCTGGCATCGAGATTCTCCGATTCGTCGATCAGGGGATACACGAAGTACGCCTGCCTGCCGTTCGTGAGCTCGCTCCGGACCCACTCGAGAGCCGCATCCCGGTCTCCATATCCCCGGACTCCCGTCCGGATCGGCCTCCTTCCGGGCGGCATTTCATCGATAACGGTCAGGTCCAGGTCCCCATACAGGGTGAGGGCCAGCGATCTCGGGATCGGTGTGGCGGACATCACCAGCATATCTGCCGGTCCCCCGAGATCCCGCAGTGCGCGTCGCTGCGACACGCCGAACCGGTGCTGCTCATCAATCACGAGCAGACCCGGCCTGTCCAGTTCGACACCCTCCTGGAACAGGGCGTGCGTACCGACCACCAGTCGGACGTGCCCATCACGCAGACCGGCCAGGACCGCCTCCCGCTCCCGTCCCGTCACCGAGCCCGTGAGCAGTGCCGGCACCTCACCGATCGGCGCCAGGAACTGTGTGAGCGTGCGCCGGTGCTGCTCGGCCAGCAGTTCCGTCGGCGCCATCAGGACCGCCTGGAATCCGTTCTCGATCGCCTTCAGCATCGCGGCCACCGCCACGACGGTCTTTCCGCTCCCCACGTCTCCCTGCAGAAGTCGGTACATCGGAGCTTCGTCCTCCATGTCGTTCCCGATCCGCGACCACGCCTGATGCTGTGCATCGGTAAGCTGGAAAGGCAACGACGCGAGCCATGGCTCTGTCAGCTCCGGAGGTCCGCGCATGGCGATTCCGGACTCGCGGCTGCGTACCTCGTGACGTGCCCGGGCATGCAGGAGCTGCAGAAAGAACAACTCTTCCCAGGCAAGCCTGCGCCTCGCCCGTTCCACCCCGCCGAGGTCCTCCGGCCGGTGCAGGACCTCCAGGGCGTCCGCCAGTCGAGGAAGACCGAGCTCTGCCAACCAGTCGTCCGGGAACACCTCCCGGCCGACCGCTTCCTCGAGCAATTCGTCGAGATTCGCCTCCACGATGCCGCGAATCTGTCGGTGAGTGAGCCCCTCCGTGGCAGGATACACGGGAAACACGCGGCCCTGGTCGAGGATCTCCCCTTCACGTGCCAGGATCGTGTGCTCGCGTGGCCGGAGCTGGCGTCCGTGGAAGAACCCGACGGACCCCATCACGAGAAGGAGATCTCCCTTCGAAATCTGCCGGTCGAGCCACGGCTGGCCCGGCCAGGCACATTCGATGAGCCCGGAAGAGTCCTTCAGCACCGCCCGGAAAATCCTCAGCCGCTTGCGGGTCGGGAGTACGCCCTTCGCCACGACCTCTCCGATCACCGTCGCATCGTCCCCCGGGCTCAGCGAGCCGATCTGGTCCACCCGGGTCGCGTCCTCGTACCGGTGGGGGACGTGGTACAGGAGATCCCGGCCCGTGCGGACTCCGAGCTTGTCGAAATGCTCGGCCCGCCGGGGCCCCACGCCCTTCAGGTACTGTACCGGATCCTGGAGCCGAGTGTGTGCGGCCATCTAACCGAGCAGCTTCTCCACGTATATGTCCGCGTCGAATGGCTCCAGGTCCTCCGCCCGCTCTCCGGTACCGAGCCAGCTGACCGGAACGTGGAAATCCCGGGCCACGGCGACGGCCGTCCCGCCGCGGGCGGTGCTGTCGAATTTCGACAGCACGATTCCGGTAAGCGGGAGTGCCTCACCGAACGTACGGGCCTGCTGAATCACGTTCTGGCCAGCCGTCGCGTCTACGACGAGAAGTCGTTCGTGCGGGGCTCCGGGGACGATCCGTCCTACGACACGGTCAATCTTCCTCAGCTCTTCCATCAGTCCGCGCTGCGTGTGGAGCCGCCCCGCGGTATCCACGATCAGTACGTCAGCTCCCCCCGACATCGCCGAGGACGCCGCATCGAACGCGACGGCTGCCGGGTCCGCTCCCGCCCGTCCACCCACGAATCCAGACCCCAGTCGATCCGACCAGATCTTGAGCTGCTCCTGCGCCCCGCTGCGAAATGTGTCGGTGGCCGCGAGCACGACGGATTTACCTTGCTCGACAGCCAGGTGGACCAGCTTGGCGGCCGTCGTGGTCTTCCCGGTTCCGTTGACACCCAACAGGAGGATCACGTGCGGTCCGTCTGTCGCTTCCGGAATCACCGCCGGCCTCGGGACGCCCGCCCTGCCTGCCTCCTCGAATACGGATCGGATCCGGTCGGCGAGGAATTCTCTCAAGTCGGACTCCGACTTCACCTTCCCCCGCTGAGCGGCTCGTTCGAGCTCTTCAACCAGCTCCATCGTGACATCCACACCAAAATCGGCTTCGAGAAGTACCTGCTCGAGAGCCTCGATCGACTCCTCGTCGATCCCCTTCACCAGGGTGCTGACGTCCGTCAGCGAAACGTCGACGATCTTCTGCCACAGCGAGCGTGCCGCTCCCCGCTTCGGCTTGTCTGATCTTTCTTCCATCATTATTCGGTCATTCGGTATTTGAGTCCAATTCGCTCTCCCGGCCCTGTCTCCCGTGCGCGCGTTCTCTAACGAAGACCGAGGCGGCGGCGCCAGGTCCACTCGGCGCACAGGAGGCCGGCAGCGAGCACGTACGGCCAGAGTGAAGGTACCGTTCGTCGTCCCGCTGGCCGTCGGGACGATGACGTCGGCGCACGCGTGGTGAGCGAGGCACCGACGTCCCGGCCACTCAGCTCCACTGTTGGTCCGGCGACGGCGAACGGACGGCCGACCACGAAGGCTGCGCCCTCCAGCTGTCCTCGTGCCTCGTACTCCAGATCGCCCTCCGGAAGGTCAGGTCCCTCGACCCGATCCGCGGGCATGCCGATCGAGTCTGTCCACACCACGCTTCCAGTCGAATCACGGATCGCAATGACGAGATCCACGACGCCCGGTGCAATGCTCCAGGCGATCGAGGCCCGTCCGTCAACCGGGTCCGCAGCCAGGATCACCGGAACGCGACGGAAGTCCCCGAGCAGCCATCCTGTAATTCCTGCATACAAACCACGATACACCGCCCGGGCGGAACCGGTTCGAGCCGACCACCGCCAGGTCCCCTCGGCCAGCACCAGCACCCGCCGACCGCGTTCGGTTACGAATCCGACCGCCGCCGGCAGCGCGTCCCCGCGACGGTCTCGCCGAAGCTGGAGAATTGGCCACGCTCCAGCACCCTGGACAGAGCGTAGAGCGGCGACCGGAGGGAGCCCTTCCGCCTCGAGACCCGACAGAGACCCCGCGACCGGGCTCGAGGGAGATGGCAGCACGGGAAACCATTCTCCCTCCACCGGCGTTCCGACGGCGAAGTCGCTTCCGGGCAGCTTCCCGCTGCCTCGCGCCAGGACAAGGACTCGGGCGTGGCGACCCGTAAGGTCGCGAAGCCATGGGGGAAGTTCGGCCATACCGCCCTGCACGACCAGCATTCCCGCGCCAGCAGCCTCGGAGCGCACCCGCGTACCGGTGATCGGCTCCGGGACGGTCCCGACCCTCACCCATCGATCGGGCCCGATTCGCAGGTACGCCCGCGCACCCCCGCTGCTCGCCCGCGCCAGGACCGGAAGAAGCTGGCGCGGCTCCCAGTCCGGATCGATGGAAACCAGGACGACACCTGCCCTGCCCCGGGTGATCTCGACCCACACGGTCCGCCTCTGTTCCGCTTCCAGTGGGTCCGCCCCGGGGTCGAGTGATACGCCGAACCGGCGCCAGGCAGACTCCTGGCGGACACCCGGTGCCGGAATCCGCAGCTGTACGATCCTGCTGCGTCCCGCAGACGGGCGCTCTACCCGAACCGTGTCTTTCGTACCGGCCGGTCCCTCGACCGTGACCGTGACCGAATCGTCACCCGGTGTCGTTCCCCCGCTCGCAGGCGTCGAGATCTCGACCGCGAACGAGATCGTGTCGCCGGCCGAGACCCGGCCAGGCGCCGATACATCCCGCACGGTAGTTCGAATCACCGATTGCGCCGTCCTGATTTCACGCACCTGAAGACCCAGTCGCTCCGCTTCCCGCCTCGAGTCCTCGCGGTCCTCCAACTCCCCATCGGTGATCAAGACGACGCTGTCAGCACCCGCGGCGCGAGCCACCCGGAACGCGGTCGCGAGTCGGCTCCCCGCGCGATCCACCGCCTCGATCACACGGTCCAGCTCCGTCGGCTCGACAGCGGCCGTGGCCGACATCCCGAAAGCCACCACGCGATCCGGCGCCAGACGCTGAACTTCCGCCCGGCCGGAGTCGAGCCGGGTCGGTCCTCCGGGAAGACTCGGAAGGTCCATGCTCGCTGAGATATCCAGGATCGCGACGCGCGGCGTGGGAGCGGTCGGGGAGGGTCGAAGCGGGGGCAGGACGAGACCGGCGAGAATCAGGAACAGGGCAATCGCGAACAGTATCCCGGGGCCCGTCCTGCCGGGCACCGCTTCTTCACGAAGGCCGTAGCGGATCCACGCGGCCGCCGCGGCCGCGATCGCCGAGCCGGACAACCACACGACCGGGCCGGAGAGCATCCCCGGCCCCGGATCAGTCGGCTACCGCGGGTTCCGCCGCGGCAGCCGGCGACGGTACGGGGAGCGGCACCGCATCCAGAAGGGCGAGCGCTTCATCCCGCTCGACCCGGAACGACTCCAGGTACTCCTCCTCCAGCCGCTCGGCGGACGGGAGATCCAGGGTGGCCGGGTTCCGGTGCGTTCCGCCCTGCAGGAATTCGTAGTGCAGGTGGGGCCCGGTCGCGAGACCGCTGGACCCGACCCGCCCGATCACCTGTCCCTGCTGGACGAATGCGCCGACAGTCACTCCCCTGGCAATGGAGCTCAGGTGCGCGTAACGGGTGCTGAAGCTCTTCACGTGACGGATTTCGACGATCCGGCCGAAGGTGCCCCAGGTTCCCGCGCGGACCACCGTTCCGGCGGCCGTCGCCTTGACCGGTGTCCCGTGCGGTGCCCCGTAGTCGATCCCGAGATGCGGCCGATTCCGCTTCAGAACCGGGTGATACCGACGCGACGAAAACCCGCTCGTGATCCGGAAGGGAACGGGATACCGGAGGAACACTCCACGCAGCGCTTCCGCATCCACGTCGAAGTACTCCCTGCGTCCGCCAGGGCGGGTGAACGGGATCGCCTGGAGCACCCGGTCGCGATTCCGCAACTCGATGGCAAGGAACCGTCGCGACCGGAGTGATCCGTCCGGACGTCGCTCGCGCTCGATCGCCACCCGGAAGGCATCCCCGCGTCGAATATCGCGCGTGAAATCGATCTTCCACGCGAACACGTCCGCCAGGTCGAATACATACTCGCTGAATTCGTCCTCACCGAGCTTCCAGACTTCGCCGCTGAGATCGGCGAGCCACAGGCTCGATTCGATCAGACCACCGAGAATCACCGTGTCCATCCGCACGGGGACTTCGTGCACGACAGCCGTCCAGCTGGAGTCCACGGCGATCAGATCCAGCAGCGAGTCCGGGTTCAGCTGCAGGACGATTCGATCGGGCTCCTTACCGGGGTCTGCCGTAAACCGGACCACCAGGCCGGCGCGGAGCGATCGCGGGTTCTTGTACTCGCGCACCACTTCCGTGAGCGTATAGGTACTGGGACCGCTCACGCCGTTCGCCGCCAGCAGCTCTCCGAGAGTTTCTCCGGGCCCGAGGGTGTCGTACTCGCTCACGGGAGGGACAGGAGCGGGTACGACGACGACGGGCACGATCGATTCCCGGTCGGTAGCGTCCGATCCACTGCGGCGGATCGCAGAGGCAAGAATGAGGAGCAGCGCCACGGACAGGAGCACGGCTCCGATCCGCGGAATTGACACGCCTGGCGCGCCATTGCCGGCCGAAGCCGGCTCTGTCGGCTGGTGCTTCAAATCACTGTCCTCACTCCCGGTGGCCGTTCAGGCGACGTCAGTCCATCTGCCTCCGGATAAACGTCGGTATCTCCAGGTCCTCGAGCTGCAGACGCGATCCTATCTGTCCGCGAATCTGGTCCCGGCGTGCGTCAAACGCCTCGGGCCCGCCACCGGCCATACTCACCAGTCGCGGCAGCGCTTCCAGCGGCGCCGGAGTGGCCGGAACGACCTTGAGGGTCGGAACGGGCTCGACGTCCACCTCGTCCCCGAACCCGGTGGCGATCACGGTCACCCGAATCCGGCCGTCCAGATCGGGATCGTGTACGGCTCCAAAGATCATCTCAGCTTCGTCACCGGCGGCCTCCTGCACGATCGAGTTGATCGTCGTGACCTCGTCGATCGCCAGGTCCATCCCACCGGAGATATTCACCAGCACACCCGTAGCTCCGTGGATGGATACGTTGTCGAGAAGCGGTGAGCAAATCGCCTGTTGAGCGGCCTCGACCGCCCGGTTCTCCCCGGTTGCTTCCCCCGTACCCATGAGCGCCGCACCGCGGTTCGACATCACCGTGCGGACATCCGCGAAGTCCACGTTGACCTCGCCGGTGACGCTGATCAGATCTGAGATGCCCTGGGTGGCGTGGAGCAGGACTTCATCCGCCTTCTTCAAAGCCTCACGGAACGTCGTTCCCTTCCCCACTACCGACAGCAGTCGCTCGTTCGGAACCACGATCATCGTGTCGACGGCTCGACGCAGATCCTTCAGGCCGAGATCGGCGTGACGCATCCTCTTCTTGCCCTCGAACAGGAACGGGCGTGTCACGATCGCGATCACCAGGGCGCCGAGCTCGGAAGCGATCTGACCGACCCGTGGAGCAGCTCCAGTACCTGTCCCACCGCCCATTCCAGCGGTTACGAACACCAGGTCTGCGCCATCCAGGGCTTTCCGGATTTCCTCCTCGTTCTCGGAGACCGCCTGTCTCCCCACCTCCGGACGCGCCCCCGCACCGAGACCTCGGGTGAGCTTGCGGCCGATCTGGAGCCTGATGTGGGCTTCACAGTTCTTCAGCGCCTGCGCATCAGTGTTGATCGCGACGAACTCGACTCCATCGAGGTTCTCGTCGATCATCCGGTTCACGGCGTTTCCTCCAGCGCCGCCGACACCCACGACTTTCATCCGCGCGTTGCGTGTTCCGCCGTCGTCGAACTCGAATACCATCTGTCCCTCCCGTTCGAGCGTTTTTCCTGCGCTTCCGTCCCTTCGGGTCATCCGCCGCTCAGGCGACCGCCTCTCAGTGGTGGCTCCTTCACGAGTCCGATCCCGTCCCATCAGAAGAACTCCCTGAACCAACTCGACACGCGCCCGATCGCGCGCACGGCGGAGCCGACCGGTCTTTCCGCCCGGCGATGGCGTCCGTACAGCGCCAGTCCCACCGCCGTAGCGCACTCGGGCCTCCGTACCGCATCCACGAGCCCGGACAGGCCGGGCCCCGGTTCGCCAAGTGCGACCGGGAGATTGAACACTTCCTGGGCGAGCTCGACTACGCCGTCCATTCGAGCCGTCCCGCCGGCCAGAACCACTCCTGCCTGCAACCCGTCGAGCAGTTCGCGGGAATCGAGCTCGTCGTAGATGAGTCCGAGCATCTCGTCCAGCCGTTGCTCGATGATGTGGGCGAGAAGTTCCTTCGAGACGGTGCGTACGGTTCCCGGAGTCGGCCCGGGGATCTCGAGCATTTCCGATGCATCGACGCGCTTCGTCTGCGCGCTCCCGTGCTCCGCCTTGAGGCGCTCGGCCTCGGCCGCCGATACTCCGAGTCCTTTCACGATGTCGCTTGAAACCGTCGCGCCTCCCCAGGGAAGGGTCGCGAACAGCCGGAGTCGCTCGTCTTTGAATGCGAGTACTTCGGTAGCCGCTGCACCGATCTCCACCACCACGACTCCCACACGTCGCTGCTCCTCGGAGAGCACTGCGAGATTGGTGGCGAGCGGAGCGAGAACGAGTTCCTCGAGTCTGAATCCGGCCCGGTCGATCGCCTTCCGGAGGTTCTGAGCCGGAACCGAGCCGGCAGTCACCACGCAGACTTCGGATTCGAGCCGGGTAGCCTCCATCCCGGTCGGGTCCTGCACGGCCGGAATTCCATCGACCACGTAGTCCTGTGGAATCGCGTGCAGGAGCTCCCGGTCCGGCGGAACCACGACCGCACGTGCCACTTCGTGAACCCGGTCGAGGTCCCGCGGGAGGATCTCCCGGCCCAAGATCGCCACGACCCCGGTGGAGCTGTCTACCTCCACGTGGTCACCGGAAATGCCGGCATACACGACGGATGCCTCGGCACCGGCCATTTCCTCGGCCAGCCGGAGAGCTTCCCTGATCGATTCGGTGGCGGCGTCCAGGTTTGTCACGACACGATTCCGGACACCGGATGTCGGTGCCTCTCCGATCCCCAGGACCCGGGCCTCGACATCGCCGTCTCCCCACGCGACGCTCAGTTCCACGAGAACTGCGCACGTGGTCTCGGATCCGACATCCAGGCCGGCCAGACAGCGGGTACCGTTCATCACCGCTCGCCTCCAGTGCGCACAAAGACCTTCTCGGCGTACCGGGCATCGGCCGATACGATGACTCCCCGCTCTTCCGCGGCCTGGATTGCGGCTGCCGCCTGAAGGAAGGCCCGCGACGCGTCCCGATAGGGCAGCGTGATGCTCTCGACGATACTTCCGTCCATCAGCTTCAGATCGAACGCCTCCGAGTCGAGCGCCAGGACTTCGGAGACTCGTTCCACGAACTCCGGCGCCAGTAGATCGATCTCCTCCAGGACAGCGAGTGATCGCCTCGCTTCCTCTTCACGAATTCGTCCAGTGGCTGAGTCGATCGTGGCATCCCGGAGAATCGGTAAGTCCAGCCTGTGCACGGCAGGATCCACGTCGAGCCGATACCCATCCCCATCCACTGCTACGAGCCCGGGAACCGGAACCAGCGCGACAGGCCTGACCTCTCGTACCTCGATCCGCAACCGATCCGGTCCGGCCCGCACCACACGAGCTTCCGCGACCAGGGGATGTTCGACGATCGATGATTCCCAGCTGCCCGGGTCGTCCCAGATCGAAGACAGAGAATCGATCCCCGACATCTGTCGGAGGTCCGCACCGGATGCGAATCGAGTCCCGACAACATCGACCGTCTTCACATGGAACGCGGGAATCCCGCGGAGAATCGGGGGACCCCAGACGGGGCTCGAGATTCCAACGAGCGCGCTCGTGAGAGCGACCGTGAGTCTGCGCCGGCTCTGCCGGGTCACGAGACGGCCCCCACGGACTGGAGCTCTTCGGTCTCGAAGCCCCAGAACCGGATTTCCGGCTCCAGCGCGATCCCGACCTGCTCCAGAACCCGGCGTCGAGTCTCGCACATCAGCGCGAGCACGTGCTCCGCCTTCGCCTGGTCGAGATTCGCGATGAAATTCGCGTGCTTTTCAGTGATCTGAGCCCCTCCTGTCCGGGCACCCCGCATTCCGACCGCTTCCACCAGTTCCCAGGCCGATCCCCACCCGGCCCCGGGGTTCTTCCACACGGACCCGCAGCTCGGGAGGTCGTAGACCTGGGTCGCCACCTTCCTTCGCCGGCGTTCGAAGTGCTCGGCCTCGACTGCTTCCGGATCGCCAGGACTGGTCCTGAACCGGGCCGACGTGAACACCCATTCCTCCGGAATCTCGACCCGCCGATACGTGGGCCGAGCGTCAGCCGCCGTCAGCCGGACGAGTTCGCCGTCTGGAGTCACGGCCTCCGCCTCGATCACCCGATCCCAGATTCCCGTGTCGGTGGAACCGGCGTTCATCCGCAGGCCTCCGCCGACACTCCCCGGCACAGCTTCGAGAAAGCACCAGCTCTCAGCTCCGATACGGCGTGCTTCACCGACGAGCGCAGGAAGGCCAGCGGCACCGCCGGCCTCGATGATTCCGGGAATTGTCCGGATCGAGTCGAGCTCATCCCCGAGCACGAGTACGGGACTCGAGACGCCGCGATCAGCGACGAGCAGGTTTGCCCCCCACCCCAGCGTGAGAAATGGCTCTCCCGCCAGGTCGGCCAGCGCTTCGATCAGATGCGAGACCGAGGAAACGCGGCCGAAGCGGGCAGCCGCGCCCCCGATCCGCCAGCGGACCTCGTCCGCGAGATTCACCTCAGACTCCCAGCGCATCACCCGTGAGCTCCCTCGCCGCGCGGTGCGCGGCATCCGTGACATCCCCGGCACCCATGAACACGATCACCGTCTCGCCGCGAGCCTCCGAGGCGAGATCTACGGCCTCGTCCACTCTGCCTTCCCGGACGTGTCCCGGCGCTTCCCGTACCACGAGTCCTGCATCCACGCCTTCGATCGGTTCCTCACGCGCCGGGTAGATCGGCAGCACGAGCGCCAGATCGGCCGCGGACAGCTCGCGCCCGAATTCCGCCGCCATCGCCTGCGTCCGGCTGTAGAGATGCGGCTGGAATGCGACGATCAGTCGCGCACCGGGCCATGCGGACCGTAGTGCCGAGACGGAAGCGCGAACTTCCGTCGGGTGGTGCGCGTAGTCGTCCACGATTACCACGCCGTCGCGGGAGCCGAGAACCTGGAGCCGCCGATCCACGCCCCGGAACTGGCGCAGACAGCCGCCGATGGTGTCCGCCTCGGCTCCCAGACGGATCGCTGAAACGAGTGCAGCGGCAGCGTTCTGGGCGTTGTGAGCGCCGGGAGCCGCGAGATCGAACGACAGCTCCAGCTCCGGGCCGCTCACCCGGCAGCGCTGCCCGTCGGGGGCGGTCGCTACGATTTCGACCCGGTAGTCTGCCGAAGCGGAGAACCCGTAGCTCAGGGAGGAACCGATCCGCCCCGCGAGCTCGAGGGCTCCCGCGTCATCTGCGCACACGAGCACACCGATTCGATCGGCAGCGGGAGCGGCGAACGTCTCGAATGCGGATCTCAACTGGGTCTCGCCGCCGTAGCATTCCAGGTGCTCGGGCTCGACGGATGTTACGATTGCGAGCGACGGATCGAGCTGGAGGAACGATCGGTCGTACTCGTCTGCCTCGACCACGGCCTCCGGGCCTCCTCCGATCCGCGCGTTTCCGCTCCACTCGGATACGTGGCCACCTGTGAGGACCAGGGGGTCCCTGCCGGCGGCTTCGAGGGCCAGACCCAGCATCGTCGTCACCGTCGTCTTGCCGTGCGTTCCGGCCACGGCCGCGAGCCGCCGCTCGTTCACCAGGGCTGCGACCGCGGCGGCCCGTTTCAGGACCGGGATGCCGGCTTCACGTGCCGCGGAGAGAGCCGGGTGCTCGTCCGGGATGGCCGAGCTCCGGATCAGCACATCTGCATCGGTGGCGGCCGAGGCGTCCGAGTCAGACAGGGGAGTCAGGCCGATCGCGGAGAGGGAGGCGACCGCTGCCATGTCGCGGTCTGAGCCCGAGACTTCCCATCCACCGTCGATCAGTACCGCAGCCAGTGCACGCATTCCGGCTCCGGCCGCCCCGAGCAGGTGCACCCGGGAGCCAGGGTTCGGGAGATCCGACAATCGCGGGTACCGATCAGCCACGAGCATCAGCCTCCCCGCTCTCCATCTCCCGCGACTCGAACTCACCATCGTCTCCCCGCTCGGCGAGATCGAGCAGTTCCCGGGCGATCCGATCGGCCGCGCCGGGACGTCCGCGGGCGCTCATGGCGGAAGCCATCTCTCGCAGCCTGTCCTCTTCGCGCAACAGATCGAGGACCGACTCCCATAACTCACCGCTCTGCATCGATCGCTCCTCGAGCATCACTGCCGCTCCGGATGCGGACAGCGCCGCTGCGTTGTGTCGCTGGTGGTCCGCCGCCGCTGCGGGGAATGGAACGAGCACCGCCGGCACGCCGGCTGCGCCCAACTCGGAGCAGAGCATCGCGCCTGACCGGCAGATCGCGAGGCTCACACCTGACAATCGGCCGCCGAGGTCATCCACGTACGGAACCGCCAGGATCCGATCCGACCACCGACCGTCGGCAACCGCGCTCGAGACTGACGCGTAGTGGTTCGGTCCCGTGATCCACACGAGCGTAGTGTCAGATGGCCATTCCGTCGCGGCTTCGAGGTCCGCGAGCAACCGCTCGTTCAGACCTCTCGCCCCCTGGCTTCCTCCGATTACCGCAGCGACCCGGCCGCTCGGCCAGCGGAACCCGTCTTCCTCTGCCTCATTCCGGGGGGACGACGTCGGAGTCGCCACGGGATTTCCCCACGAGAACACGTCGGTGTGCGGACCGGGAGAAAGATGCTCAACCGCCTCCGGGTAACCGAGGAAGATGCGGTCCACCTTCGGGGCAAGTCGTCGGGTCACCAGGCCGGGGAATGCGTTCTGCTCCTGCAGGGCGGTCTTTCGGCCGGACAACAGTCCGTACAGAACCGCGGGACCCGACGCGTACCCGCCGGTACCGACGACGACGTCCGGATCCAACTCGTTGAACAGGCGTCGCATGCCGTTCATCACCGCGGGCGCAGATGCAGCGAGCCGCCAGTTCCTCACCACTCGACCGCGACGGAATGGCTGCATCGGGAGCAGCCGATATGGAACGCCTGCCTTCGGGAGCACCGTGGCCTCGATTCCGCGTGACGCTCCGACAAGCATGAGTTCCACGTCGGGCCGCGCAGCTCGAAGCGCGGTCGCCAGGTTCAGTGCCGGGTACAGGTGTCCGCCCGTTCCGCCGCCGGCGAGCAGGATCCGGGCGCTCATCGTCCGCGGGCCTTCGCCGAAGACACGTTGAGCAGGATCCCGGTGGCTGCGAGCGTGATTACGAGGTTCGTGCCACCCGCGCTGATGAACGGGAGGTTGACTCCGGTGGTGGGGAGCAAACCGAGTGCGATGCCGATGTGGGCGAATGCCCCGAGTGCGACACCGGCGGTGATCCCGGTGGCGAGGAGACGCCCGAACAGGTCCGGCGCGGAACGGGCGACGCGGAAGCCCAGGTGCACCCACAGGGCGAACAGACCGATGACCGCGACGGCACCGATGAATCCCCATTCTTCAGCGATGATCGAGAAGATGAAGTCGTTCTGCGGCTCCGGGAGGAACTGCATCTTCGTCGTGCTGCGCCCGAAGCCCACTCCGGTCAGTCCGCCGGAGCCGACTGCGATCAGCGATTGCTTGAGCTGATAACCGCCGGCGCCGGCCGCCGCCTCCGGATCGAGAAACGCCACGAACCGCTGTAGTCGATACTGGGCTGTCGCAACCTGGGTCGCTGCCAGAACCATCACGGACGCGCCGAGCAGAGCGAAGTGTCCGATTCGCGCTCCGGCAGCGAACAGGACGGTGCCGGCGAGGACGGCGATCCACATCGCTGCGGAAAAGTGCGGCTCGAACAGCACGAGCAGACAGACTGGCGCGAGAACGATGAGGAACGGGAAGATTCCCTCGCGAAAATCGTGCAGCGAGTCCTGCTTCTTGACCGCCAGTGCGGCCGTCCAGATCACGACCGCCAGCTTCGTGAGCTCTGATGGCTGCATCGTGAACCCCAGGTCGAGCCAGCGGCGGGCCCCGTTGACCGTGGGCGCGATCGCTTCGGTTCCGGGGAGGACGAGCGGAACGAGCAGAATGGTCGTAATCGCGAGAATCGGCCACGCGAGTCGGCGGTACACCCGATAGTCGAGAATGCTGGCAGCAGCCATCACCATGCACCCGATTCCGGCACGATTCGCCTGCTGGAACAGGTAGTAGGTGTCCGGGCGACCTGCCTGTTGGGCCACGTACGAGCTCGCGCTGTACACCGACAGGAGGCCAAAGCCCACCAGGACGAGGGTTGCGACGAGCAGTCCGCGGCCCGAGGCGGAAGGAGAGTCGACCGCCGGTCGAACCGGGAATCCGCGGAGTCCGAGTGCTCCCGCTCTCGTAGGTCGATCCCGCTTCACGGAGCCGACTCCACCGGCTGCAGACCGACTACTGCCGCCTCGAAGGCTCGGCCCCGCTCCAGGTAATTCGGGAACATGTCGTAGCTCGAGCACGCCGGCGCCAACAGCACGACGTCGCCCGCTTGCGCCAGGTCGGCGGCCGCCCTCACCGCGGAGTCGAGCCCCGACTCGACCACGACGGTTTCCACCGCACCCCTCAGCTCGGACACGATCAGGGGCGCCGCCTCCCCGAACGCGATCACGGCGCGAGCGCGCTGTCTTGCCGCGTCTGCCAGCGCAGCATACGGCTGACCTTTGTGTCGACCGCCGAGCAGGAGAATGACCGGTCGGTCAAACGCGTTCACCGCGGCCACGGCCGCGGAAACGTTTGTCGCCTTCGAGTCGTTCACCCACAGGACTCCGGCACGCTCAGCGACCGGCTGCAGGCGGTGCGGAAGCCCACGGAAGCTCCGCAACGAGGCCGACAGCGTCCGGGGATCGACTCCGGCAACTACCGCCGCAAGGCAGGCGGCGAGAGCGTTGGACACGTTGTGCCGGCCGATCAGGGGAATATCGTCCACGTGCGCCCACCGAACTGGGGAGTCACCCTCGACCAGCCGGGCAAGCAGACCTCCCTCCGGGTCACTCCACGCTCCGACTGAAACCTCGCTTTCGACCGAGAACAGGAATCGTCGCCCGGATGCTCTGACGGCCAGTTCGAGAACGGCGGGATCGTCCGCGTTCAGCACCCAGCTCGGATCCGCACTCGCCCTGTCAAACAGCCGTGCCTTGTCTCCGTAATAGCTGTCGACGTCCCTGTATCGATCCAGGTGATCAGGCGAGAGATTCAGCAGAGCGCCGATCTCCGACTCGAACGAGTCGAGGTCGGCGAGTTGGAATGAACTGAGCTCTACCACGACCCAGTCGGGCTGTCGCTCTGAGAGAGCGCATTCGGATAGCGGACGTCCGACGTTTCCGACGGCCTCGGCATCGATGCCGGACGACTTCAGCAGGTGGGCCGTCAGCTGCGTAGTCGTCGTCTTTCCATTCGTACCCGTGATCGCGATCACCCGACTGGTCAGACTGCGGTATGCCAGCTCGACTTCTGCAATCGTCCGGATCCCGGCGGCGGTCACCGCCTGGCGGACGTCGGAGAACGGACTGATCCCGGGACTCGTGACGACGAGATCCGATTCGAGAATCCTGTCCATGTCGTGACGTCCGGCCTCGGCCGCGATGCCTTTGGCCCGGAGCCGCTCGGCCGCGGCGACCTGTCGCGGTCCCGCCGCCGAGTCGCTCGCATACACCTCCGCCCCACCGACGCGTGCCAGCAGCGCGGCCGTACTGCCCGAGACTCCGAGTCCGATGACCGCCACACGGTCTCCCGGCGCGAATGCCGGCTCGCGCCTCATCATCGAACCTTCATTGTCGCCAGGGCGGCGAGCGCGAAAATGATCGCGACAATGTAGAACCGGATCACGACCCGGGTCTCGGGCCAGCCCAGCTGCTCGAAGTGGTGGTGCAACGGTGCCATCCTGAACACCCGGCGTCCCGTACCCGTGCGCCAGCGCGTGAGCTTGAACACGCCGGTCTGGATCATCACGGAAAGAGCTTCCGCTACGAAGATCCCACCTACCATGAGGAGCAGGAGTTCCGACTTCAGCAGTACCGCGACGGTACCGATTGCTCCGCCGAGCGCGAGTGACCCCGTATCGCCCATGAACACCGAGGCCGGGGGAGCGTTGAACCACAGGAATCCGATCGCCGCCCCGGCAACCGCCACGCAGAACACGGTCAACTCGCCCGCGTCGGCGAGGTACGGCAGTCCGAGGTAGAACGAAGTGTCTACTCTCCCCATGACGTATGCGAACACACCGAAGGTCAGTGCCGCGATGGCTGACAGGCCGGCCGCCAGTCCGTCGAGCCCATCGGTCAGGTTGACGGCGTTTGCGCTTCCTGCAACGACGAGAGCCGCGAACAGCGGAAACACGAGCGGCACGAATACCAGATGGACGTTCTTGAAGAACGGCACCAACCGGTGGGTGACCTCGCGCGCATCGGGAGCGGTTACGACCAATAACGTTCCGAACGCGAGCCCGAGCGAGAACTGCCACACGAGCTTGTGCCGGGCGATGAGACCACGCGATTCGTGGCGGATGATTTTCAGCCAGTCGTCCGTGAAACCGATCGCGCCCATACCAAGTGTCATGCTGAGGGCGGCGACGACCGACCAACCGTCGAACCGGGCCCACAGAACGGTCGAGACCGTCAGGGCCACGAGAATGATCAGCCCGCCCATCGTAGGGGTCCCCTGCTTACGACGATGGGTCCTGGGCCCGTCGAGCCTGACAACCTGCCCGATGTTCCGCGCCTCGAGTCGACGGATGATCGGCGGTCCCACGATGAAGCTCAGGAGCAGCGCGGTCACCATGGCGCCTGCCGCCCGGAACGAAATGTACTGAAACAGATTGAACAGAATGTGACGATCCGCGAGCGGGAACAGGTAGTGAAACAGCATCAGTCCCCCGCCCCGAACTGTTCCGCGAGCCCGTCTACTACCCGCTCGAGCCGCTCGCCGCGAGATGCCTTCACCAGGACCACTTCGTCTCCCGTCAGCTCCGCCGCGAGTGCCTTCACGGCATCGGCCGGTCTCGCCACCGAGGTGACGCGCGTGCCGTTCGTAGTCGCAGACAACGCGTCGAACGCCGGTCGGAATTCTCCCAGCGCCACGACCCGGCAGAATCCCGCCTCGATCAATGACCGGGCGATACGCTCGTGGGCCGCTGCGGACTGCGAACCGAGCTCCAGCATCGAGCTGACGACCGCAGCCAGACGGCGGTCGGGGAACGCGTTCACGCAGTATTCGATCGCGGCTTCGAACGACTCCGGGTTCGCGTTGTAGCAATCAGCGACGAGCGTCAACCTGCCCAGCTGCCGGATGGATCCACGCATGCCGACCGGGCGGTACGCGGCCAGACCTTTCGCGATCGCACCGGATCCGACACCGAGTGCTTCCGCCATGGCCGCCGCGAGCACCGCGTCGCGCAGATGGTGCTCGCCTCCGACCGGTACCTCGTATCGTTCCCCGGCGCGCTCGAACCACGCCGATTCGGCGCCGACCTCCCACCGGTCCGGGTGCCAGTCGGAACGGGACTCGAGTCCCGCGACGACCACGTCAGGTCGAATTTCGGCTGCCGCTGCGCCGAGAAGTTCCGGTCGCTCGCCGACTACGATTCTCCCGGCGAGCTTGGCGGCGCGGACGAGTGAGAGCTTCTCGCGCAGCACCCCGGCCTCGTCCAGAAATCCTTCGAGGTGGGCTGGTCCGACCGTCGTCACGAGCGCGTCGTCAGGCTCCGCGATCGACGCGAGACGCGCGATCTCCCCGGGAGCGTTACTGCCCATCTCGAGCACCCAGAACTCGGTGTCGGGCGGTGCGCCGAGAATCGTCAGCGGGAGACCGATCTGATTGTTGAGGTTTCCCGAAGTCGCATGAGTAGGCCGTTCCGCTCCGAGCACACCGGCCAGCATCTCCTTCACGGTCGTCTTCCCGCTGCTTCCGGTCACACCGATCACCCGCGCAGCGCAGCGCCGACGGTAGTGGCGAGCGAGGTCACCGAGTGCCTGCGTGGTATCGGGGACGACAAACCACTCGAGGTCCAGATCCGGCAGCGCGTGGCCCTGCTCGATCACGGCACCCACTGCGCCCTTTCCGGCCGCCCGGTCGAGAAACTCGTGACCGTCAAACCGCTCGCCTCGCAGTGCTACGAACAGCGCTCCCTTTCGCAACTGACGAGTGTCCGTGGAAACGGAATCGAAGCCAATCCGGCTGGACGAGGCGGCCAGGCCAAGCGCTCGCCGGACCTCGTGTGCCTCGAAGCGCGCGCTCACTGATCTCCCCCTGTCGCCACGAGCAGAGATTTCACGATCTCCGCCTCGTCGAACGGCAGTCGCTCGCCGTCTATCTCCTGGTAGTTCTCGTGTCCCTTTCCGGCGAGCAGGACACCGTCGCCTTCTGTCGCGATGCTCAAGGCCCGCTGGATCGCCATCCGCCTGTCGACGATCGCCTCCCAGTCACCGGGCTCCAGGTCGGAGACCGTCTCCCGGACGATCGACTCCGGGTCCTCCGTACGTGGATTGTCGGAGGTGATCAGGGCGATATCCGAGCCACTCACTCCGATCCGCCCCATCAGGGTCCGCTTGCCGGGGTCACGATCTCCGCCGCAGCCGAATACCACGATCAACCGTCCGGGTACCGAGGGCCTGAGAGCCTGGAGTGCGCGCTCCAGTGCGTCGGGGGTGTGCGCGTAGTCCCGGACCACGAGAGCTGGCCGCGTCGCGAGCGCCTCCATCCGACCGGGAATCTGTGGGGCCGAGCTCAGTCCCAGGGCGATCGACTCCGTATCGAGCCCGGCGGCCCAGGCTGCGGCGGCCGCCCCCAGAGCGTTAGCGACGTTGAATGCGCCCAGGAGCGGCAATTGAACCGTGGCCTGGCCATCCGGCGTGACGAGCTCCCACTCGCTGCCGTTCGCCCCGATGCGCAGCTCCTCGGCCCTGACGTCCGCATCGCGTCCGGTGCCGTACCGGATCACGCGGGCATTACCGAAGTCAGCTCCATCCCACGCCGGCTCGTCCGCGTTTGCCACGCAGACGCCGCCGGGCCGCAGCAGCCGCGCCAGCCGGAGCTTGACGGTCCGGTAGGCATCCATGCCGAGGTGATAGTCCAGGTGATCCCGGGTCAGGTTCGTGAATACCACGACCGAGAACGGGATCGCGTCGACCCTGTGCTGGTCGAGCGCGTGGGACGAGACTTCCATCGCTACGAAGTGCGTATTCTCGGCCACCAGCTCGGCAAAGATCTCGGCCAGGTCCAGCGGATCCGGAGTCGTAAGACGTCCGCCGGTCGAGCTCCCGTCGAACCTGGTCACGCCGAGCGTTCCCAGTGCCGCCGCAGGAGCTCGGACCGCGAGAAGGTGCCGCAGCAGAACCGCTGTCGTGGTTTTTCCGTTCGTTCCCGTGACCCCGATTACGTCCAGCTCGAGAACGGGATCTCCGGCGAACAGCTGCGCCAGGTGTGCCGCCGCGACGCGGGTATCAGACACGACGAAGCAGGGAAGGCCGGAAGCATCCCCCGCATGTTGGACAATGGCGGCGGCCGCTCCGGCGGCCGCGACCCGATCGAGGAACGAGTGGCCGTCGAAACGAATGCCAGGAATTGCGCAGAACAGGTCGCCCGACCCGACGGTCCGGGAATCGAGCCGAAGCGCTTCGAAGCCGGGCGGCGGAGTCCCCTCCCAGAATCCGTGCAGACCTGCGTCCCGCAGTCTCCGCTCGACTTCAACCGTCAGAATCACGACTTACTTCCCGCACGGGCCGCCCGCTCGCAGTTAGTGTTTCGAGTTCGCCTCAACGGAGAATGACACTGGCACCGCGCACAGCTGTCATACCGGCTGCCGGCACCTGGTCCGTCACTTTGTCGCTTCCGTGGATCTCTACCTTCAGCCCCAGACCATGCAGTCTGCGGACGGCGGCCCGAACGTCCAGGCCGCGCACATCCGGCACGGAGATTTCCGCCATATCCGACTCGGGATCCGGAGTCCGTCCGAGTTTCCCTGTGGCCGTTTCGCCATTCGCGACAAAGCGGAACACGGACGCCGGCCGGCTGTCAGTGCGAAGCTCTCCGTCCGGAACTCGACGTTCGACTGCGGACGAGGCACGGCCCCAGTCGAGGTCGCTGCCGAGGAAGGCTCCGCGTACAATCCCCGGTCCCGGACCGGCCCCATCCATCAGACCGGCGTCCTGACCGGCCAGCATTGCCTGCAGTACGCGCCGACTGACCGGCGCAGCGATTCCGCCCCCGTAATACTTCCCCTGCGGGTCCTCCAGCTTCGTGAGAATGACAAGCCGCGGATCATCGGCCGGCGCGAAGCCAACGAATGACGCCGTATACCGTCGTTCGTCGTATCCGCCGTTCGATGCTATGCGCACCGTGCCAGTCTTGCCGGCAATAGGAAGAGTCTCCAGAGCCGCCCTGCGTCCTGTCCCATTCTCGTTCACCACCCACGTGAGGACTTCGGTGATTTGCGAGGCCACGTCCCGGTGGATAACGCGACGAACGGGCTCCGGAACCGACCGCCAGGAGGCATCGCCATTGATGTCCCGGATCTCGCGCACGAGGGTCGGTCTCATCAGCACGCCCCCGTTCGCCAGACTTCCATAAGCGGCTACCAGCTGCACCGAGGTAATCAGCAGTTCGTACCCGAATGCCAACGAGCCCTGACTGACCGCTGACCAGGACGCGGGTCGACGTAGAAGCCCGGCCGATTCCGAGGGAACCCGCAGGCCCGTTGGTGTCCCGAACCCGAAGTCGCGCAGATATGAGTACTGCAGGCCCCGCTCGAGCCGCCTCGCAAGCTTGGCCGCTCCGATATTGCTCGAGTGGAGGAGTACCTCCGCCACCGAGAGCGAATCGTAGCCATGTACATCGCGAATCGTCCGATGTGCGGTCCGCCACACACCGTTTTCGACGTCAACCCGATCGTCGAGGGTCGCTCGATTCTCCTGGAGCAGGGTCGCGATGAGAAACGGCTTCATCGTAGAGCCGGGCTCGTAAGGATCGGTGAACGCGGGAATACCGAATTTCCGATCCTTACGCACGCTGGCCACGGCAAGCAGTTCACCGGTCCGTGGATCGGCCATCAGCACATCACCGCCGGACGCGCCGGTCTCGGCCAGCGCCCGGGCAAGTGCCTGCTCGGCTATCTCCTGGAGCTCCAGGTCGATCGTCAGGAAGACATCCAGGCCGGGTAAAGGAAGCGAACGCTCTGCCTCGGGCACGGGGTAAAGCTCACCGCGGGCGTCTCGCCGCCAGACGACTTCACCCTCGGTACCGACGAGCAGGCTGTCGAACAGGAGTTCGAGACCCGACTGTCCCTTTCCCGTCTCGTCCACGCTTCCAAGAAGACTCCGGGCGATCCCACCTTCCGGATACACTCGTGTGACAACCGCACGGAAGTGAATACCGCTGGGAACCGCCTCTTCGAGTCCGGCCCGCACTCGACCATCCACCCGGCCGATCGGAGACCAGCCCCGCTCCGCTTTCGTCAGTCGAGCCGCGGCGCGCGAGTCCAACTCGGCGATCCTGATGATCGTCTCGACATCCCGGGCGCCGTCACGACTCTCGGCCGGTGCGAAGAACGCGTCGAATTCCTCGGTCGAAACCGCGAGCGGCCGGCCGTGGCGGTCGAAGATGCCCCCACGGGCTGCCGGCAGGGTTCCATGGAGGTTTCCCTGAGACTCGGCACGGGCTCGCCACTGATCCGCCTGAACCAGCTGGATCTGCGCCGCTCGGGCCGTCATCGCCACGGCCGCGACCAGGACCAGGATCGACAGGAATCGGCAGCGTCTTGTGTGGACCCGACAGTAGGCACCAGGGGCTTTCGTCATTGGCCAGCGCTCCCGGCGCTCGACGGCGCCGTGACATCGGGCAGGTAAAGGATCTCGCCCTCCAGCGAGGGACGGAGACCCAACTGTCTGGCAGATTCGAGAACTCGCTCGCGAGACTCCAGGGAATCGACCCGAATCCACTCCTCGACTGCCTGTGCCTCGAGCGCGCGCTCCTCTCTCTGCAGATCCGCGAGCTCCGCCGCGATTCGCGTTCCCTGCGCGCTTCGACTGACCGAGATCCCCAGACTCGCCACCAGAACAGCGAGGGTCAGCGCAGCGGTCACTTTCCGACGCCAGTTCCGGATGCCCTGCCGATTCTTCACGATTTTTCCCAGGCGCGGAGCCGCGCGCTGCGGGCCCTGGGATTCCGTTGGATCTCGGCTTCGTCCGGCCGCAACGGTTTTTTTGTCAGGACGCGGCCCAGTGCCACACCACGACAGCGACAGACAGGGAGCTCGGGCGGACAGACGCAGTCCCGGCTCCACTCCCGGAACGCGTGCTTGACGATGCGGTCTTCCAGCGAGTGGTAGGAAATGACGACGAAACGCCCGTGAGGTGAGAGCAGGCCTCGAATCGCGGCCAGGGCCTCCTGCAGGGCAGTCATTTCGTCGTTTACCTCGATCCTCAGGGCCTGGAAGAGCCGCGCTTTGGTCCGGGCGTCGACTCCCGGTCCGAGAACGGTCGTGAGCGCCGCGACGAGATCGTCCGCCGTCCGAAACGGAGTGGACTGTCTGCGTCGAACGACCTCCCGCGCGACAGCCCTCCACCGGCGTTCCTCGCCGTACTCTCGAAACAGCGTTCCGAGTTGCTGTTCAGACTCAGTGTTCAGAATGTCGGCCGCGGTCCTCCCTCCGCCGGTTGTCCCGCCCATCCGCATGTTCAACGGTGTGCCTCGGCGAAAGGAGAACCCGCGCGCCTCCGAATCGATCTGGAACGATGAGACACCCAGGTCAAGCAGTGCTCCAGCCAGATCTCTTATGTCGGACAGGTCCGTGGCGATCTGTGCCACATCCCTGAAATTTCCACTGATGAATACGACCCGGTCCCCCCGGATACCGAGCCGTCTTCGGGCCGCAGTCAGCGCATCAGGATCCTGATCCAGACCTACGACCCGCGCTCCCGGGGCAGCGGCCAGGATCTGCTCGGCGTGGCCGCCACCACCCAGCGTACCATCCAGAAACGTCCCGCCGCGGTTCGGAGCGAGGAGTTCGACGACTTTGTCCGCGAGCACCGGATCATGCGCGAACTCCTCCGCCGCCATCGGGCTTCGCTCTCGATGCCGCGGGTCAGGCAAAGATTCCGGCGAACATGTCGCCGAAGTCTCCGCCCGTTCCCTCCACCGAAGCGTCGAATCGCTCCGGATTCCAGATTTCGATCTTGTCCAGCGCGCCGACGAGCTGCGCCTCGTCCGTAATCCCCACCCGTTCCCGCAGTCGCTCGGGAATCAGGATTCGCCCCTGCCGGTCGGGCGTAAGCACCGTCGCGTTCGCAGTGAGCCCGAGTGCGAAGTGTCTGGCCCGTGGTGTTCGTCGTGCGTGTTCCCGCAATCGGACCTCCACTTCCAGCCAATTCTCTTCCGGATAGAGCGTCAGGGCGTCCTCGTGTACATGGATGAGGACGAATGGCGCGAACTCATCGCGGCCTTTCCGAAATGCCGCAGGTAGAGTCACGCGACCCTTCTCATCAACCTGATACAGGTAACTACCGAGAAAACCGCCCACTTAGCTCCGTTCCGACAGGCGTGAGTTATCCCCACACTTTCCCACTTTTCCCCACCGCTCCCCATAGTATGCCTCGTCTGTGGGACGCGCAACCCCGGAATCCTCGCGAAATCGACTGACCGTCGAACTGTCGGGGAAACATCATGAATCGGTCGGACAGGCGGATTGATGCAACGTCAAAACGCCCGCCGAGACCGTGGTCTCGGCGGGCGTTACGCTGTCTCATCGCCGGCTGTTGCCGGCCCGAACTCCTGAACCGCGCCCGGCGGAGAGCCGGACGAACCCGGTCTCTACTCTACTTGCATGCCTTCTTGATCAGCTGCTCCTGCCGGTACAGATAGACGTCCGTGCTCTCGCGGATGTCCGACTGCGCGTTCGGTTGCTCGCTTCCGGCCCGATTCAGGTTCGGCAGGACCCGCTCAAACTTCGACAGAGCACGACGTGCCGGAGCACATGCTTCGGCTGCTTCGTTGGAAGCATCGATCTGCACACCCTGCTGGTAGTATCCGTAGGCCGTAAAGAAATACAGCTGGTCCCGAGTTCGACCGGGCGGCGCGAACTCGGCGCCGACCGTGAACATCTGGATCGCATCGTCGTACCGGCCGGCCTTGAAGTGATCGTTGTACCCGCGACTGAGCATCTGGCTGGCCACCGCGTCGGGATCCGTCCCGTCCTGGACCGCCAACCGGAGGTCCACGATCGCCGAATCGGTATCGCCGGCCGCGAGCTTGAAGAACCCGCGGCGCGCGTGAGCGTTCGGATAGCTCGGGTCGAGCGCGAGGACCTCGTCCATCGCATCGGCCGCTTCCGCGGGACGATCCATCTTCCCGTACACGTCGGCCCGCATCGACCACAGGGCTGGATCGTCCGTCCGGCTCACCTGTGCTCGGTCCGCGAATGCGAGGGCCTGATCGTAGTCGCCGAGCGCCAGGTGTGCGGCGATCACGTTCCGGAGAATCTCCGGACTCGTTTCCTCGCCCTTGAGTTGGAGAACCTGGTCGTACGCCTCGGCAGCCCTGCGGACCGCGTCTTCGTCAGTGATCGTGGCCTCACCTTCCTCCCCTTCGGAGGCGGTACCCTTGTTCAAGGACACGTTTCCGAGGTACTCCCACAGATCCGCATTCGTCGGGTCGACCTCGATCCCCTCCTCGAGCAGTGCAATTGCGGGATCATACGCACCCGCCTGGGCGAGGTCATAGGCAATGGTCATCCGTACGCTGGCGTCACCGGGATTGAAGTTCAAGTACTCCCGGTACAGCTCCGTCGCCCGCTCGGTATTCCCGAGCTGCGCCTCGGAATAGGCGAGGGACTGGAGCGCCAGCACCTCTGCCGGATTGTCTTCGACCACCTTCGCGAGATCGGTCCGAGCATTTTCGTAGTCCTCCATGCCCATGTACACTCGACCCCGCAGGTAACGGGCGGTCATCGACTCCGGATTTCGTGTCAGAGCGTCATCGCAGTTGCGGATCGCATCTTCGTATTGCTGGGCGCTCAGATAGTCCCCGCAGAACATGATTGCGCGCTGATACTCGACCTGGCCCTCAAACGCGGTGACGATCACGTCTGCCGCCTCTCGGACCTCGTCCTTGCCGTCGCCGGCAACCCTGAACTCCGGAACCGTCAACTCGTCGCCGCTCCGGGATTCCACAAAACTCACGTTTATGGCGTTCCCGCCCGGCGCCCTGCTCACCTCACCGTACATCACGAGGTCGGCGTCCAGGCGGCCGGCGAGCTGGCGCCACTGGATCAGACCGAGGTCTTTCTCATCCAGCTTCAGACGCTTGAGCTCATCTTTGACCGTTTTGCTATCGATCGTGGTGAGCGTCGGGAAGTCCCTCAGATCCTTCTGGACTTCCTCCGAAACCTTCTTGCCGAAGTCCTTCTTGACTCCCTCGCCCGACTTCAGCGGAGCCACGAGCACGCGCGCGCGACCGCCCGAGCCCCCATTGCCCTCCTGGGCAGTCACGACATCGGCTTGCGTGAATGACACGGCGACAACCGCTGCGAGGCTCACTACGAGCCGAATGGTCGTTCCTGAAACTCGATTCATGCTTCCGTCCTCGAAGTTCTGTCCGACGTCCATCGGGCCGGGACAGGCCGATCTCGGCATGTCAGACTGTTACGACACCCTCACTCACGGCGAAGTTCCGCGCCCGAGCAACCAGACCGGCCTTGCAAGCTCCGCCGTGTCGGGCGTATGGGCGAAGCAGGATTCGAACCTGCGACCTCCTGCGTGTAAAGCAGGCGCTCTGGACCAACTGAGCTATTCGCCCCCTGCTTTCGTTTCCTCTCGTCCGTCCGACTGGCGAAGCCCCGCAAGCAGCCCTGCCGGTATCAGAACCATGTACCCCAGCACCAGCAGTACCGGTGCAGCTGTAACCGATCCCCGATTCAGCAACACATACCCAAACAAAACGGCCACGACCCCCGCGAGCAGCAGCGCCCAGTTCATGACGTGCAGGCCCAGAAATCGTGGACGTTCGAGCATCGCTCCATCTCGATCCGAGCGGCTTCGGTCCATCTCTTGAGACTACCCTTCGAATCGCCCGTAGTCAACGTAGAGATCCTCCTCGCAGGGCGTCTGACGTTCCTGCTCTCGCATCTCCTCCAGGCGTTGACGATCACGGCGCATGCGGCGCAGACCGACGGTCAGCACGACGACGGTGATCAGGAGCCAGAAAAGTGCAGTTCTTGAAAGGAGATACAGCCAGCCGTAGCGGTCCATGACCGTCGCCCGCCATTGACGCTCGAATTGTTCCTGTGTGAGCCCGTAGACGCGTCGAAGGCCCACGTCCAGCGAGTGCCCGTTGCGCAGGGAGTTGAACAGGGCAGAGATGCCGGCGTCGCCACCGAGACTGTGCAGTTCCTGCACCACGGTATACGAGAGCAGGTAGGCGAGACGGATCTCTTCAGGATTGCTGCGGAATCGAAGATCCACGTCCTTGAGGGATTCCGACCCGCCCAGAAACAGGGAAATCTGGATTTTCCATGCATCGTCCCATCCCCAGGCACCCGAGGCGAATTGCGCGTATCCCTCGTGAAGCCACCGCGGTGCTCTTCCACCGCTCGCCGCGTGCACCAGCAGATGTGCGAGTTCGTGCCGGAACACCGTTCTCAAGGTTGCCAGGGTTTCGAGCTCGGTTCCCGCACGTAGCGCGATCCGAAGGCCGTCCGGATCGGCGAGACCGGCAACCCACCGCTCCGGCTGTCCGAATCCCGCTTCCCGCAGGTCGCTGAGATCCCGGAGCAGGATCAGCTCGACCGTGTCGCGAATCCACGCCTCGGGCGACCCGATTCCGGGAAACTCGGCCGTAGCTCCGGCGTCGGTCACGATGCTGCGGGCAATCCCCTCGAGGCCTTCCTCCGCCCGGATCCGAAAATTCAGCTTCGAAGACTGCGAGGCCGAAATGCTCCGCGCCGCGTCCGGGACCGCGGCCAGAAGAGGCCCGATCAGCAGGACAGCCAGGTATGTCGGGCGGAGGCCGGCGAGATTGCGTGCGACCGATCGGATCCGCCAATACACGCGACGTCGAGTTGAATTCCCGATCATGCCGCGGTGCTGTCGCGTGCCCAGTCGACGGCCCCGGCGAGAACCGCGGGAAGCGGAGAACTGAACGCCAATCGCTCCCCCGTCATCGGGTGGCGGAAAGTCAATCGCGCCGCGTGCAGGAACAGCCGGCCCGATCGACGAGCCAGCTCGTCAGCCCAGCGGCCGCCCGCTCCCGTAAACCCACGCTGCCAGTCTCGCCCGTAGATCGGATCTCCCACGATCGGATGACCCGCGTCGAGCAGATGAACGCGGATCTGGTGAGTGCGTCCCGTCTGAAGCCGCACGGCGATGAGGTCGGCCGCGATGAACCGCTCGAGACGCCGAACGTGCGTCACCGACTGTCGTCCGGTCGAGACGACCGCCATTCGCTTCCGATCCTTTGGATGCCGCCCCACCGGCTGATCGATCGTCAACTGTTCGGGTTCGAGCCGTCCCCAGCAGGCCGCTATATACCCACGACCGATCTTTCGTGCGGCAATGTCGGTGGAAAGCGCACGATGCGCGGCTTCGTCCTTCGCGACTACCATCAGTCCGCTCGTGTCCCGGTCCAGTCGGTGGACGATGCCGGGGCGTAACGGAGCCCCGATCGTCGACAGCCGGTCCGTTCTGGCGAGGAGTGCGTTGACGAGAGTACCCGACGGGTGCCCCGGTGCCGGGTGCACGACCAGACCGGCCGGCTTGTCCACCACCAGGAGAACTTCGTCTTCGAACACGACGGGAACCGGAATCGATTCCGGCTCGACGGAGACGGCGGGTGTTGGCGGCATACTGACCAGGAACAGATCTCCGGCATGCGGACGGTAGCTCTTTCGCACCGGCTCTCCGCGCAGCAGTACCCTGCCGTCGTCCATCAGCGATGCCACCCGGTTCCTGCTCAATGCCAGCCGGTCAGAAAGAAAAGCGTCGAGCCGTTGGTGTATGTCGGTCTCGACGTGTACCCGCAGGGGATCAGCCTGCCGCGGGCTCGTTCCCTTCTCCACGCGCCCTCCGTTCCTCGCGCCAGAAGGAGATCAGAAGGAGAACCGCTCCGACGCTCACCGCGCTGTCAGCTACGTTGAACGTCCAGAACCGCCAGTCTCCGATTCCGACATCGATGAAGTCCACCACGCCCGCCTCGTATCTGAGGCGGTCCAGGATGTTCCCGATGGCCCCGGCCGCGATGAGTGCGACAGCGACCAACCGAAGGACGTCCTGCCGGGGCGTCGCGCGGTAGATCAGGAACAGCGCGACAAGCGCGACGACTGCCAGGGCCAGAAAGAACAGGCGAGAGTGCTCGCCGATGTTCATGCCGAACGCCGCACCTGGATTGTGCGTATAGGTGAGCCGCAGAAAATCACCGATCACGCTGCGTCTCGAATACATGGCGATATTGGCGACGACCCATTCCTTCGACAGGTAGTCGGCCAGAACGACGACGAATATGACTCCTGCGAGAAGGGCGCCCCTGTGGACGCCCCTCCTCGCGACCTCCGGGTCCAGATTCAGTCCCGGTTCATCGGGAGGCACCCGTCTCCTCTTTCTCTTTGCACTTGATGCAGAGTCGGGTGTGCGGAAGCGCTTCGAGGCGCTCCATTCCGATGTCGTCCCCGCAATCCTCACACTCGCCGAACTTCTCCGGCGCTCGATACAACCGACGCAGGGCCTCATCGAGGTGATACAGGTAGCGCCCCTCCTTGCTCGCGAACAGGAAGGCCTTCTCGCGCTCCATCGCGTCGGTACCCTGGTCCGCCATGTGGAAGCTGTATGCCGACAGGTCTCCGTCCGAGGCCTGCAGAGAGTTGGCAAACGACTCGTCGTAATTCGCGAGTTCTTTCAGGGCCCGCTCCCGCATCGTGAGCAGGCGATCCTCTAGCTGCTTGATGTCCTTCTTCTTCATCCCTATCCCCACTGTGCAGAACAGATTTGTCCGGTTATCCGGATCAGGCGCCTTCCGACACCGTAACGACCCGGCTCAAAGCCACGGTTACCCTCTCCCCATCGATCTCGAGCTCGTGAACGTGCTCGTGCCCGGCTGCCGCGGCGACACCAGTCTCGATCTCGAGCGCCAGCGTCTCGCCTCCGATCCGATCGCGATGGGATCGGACAACTTCTTCCAGACTCTCGGACCCCGCAACGGCGAGTCGAATCCGATCGCTCACCTCGAGGCCCACCTCACGCCGCAGACGCTGAACCCGACTCACGACTTCGCGTGCCAGTCCCTCCGCCAACAGCTCTTCCGTAAGATTCGTGTCCAGTCCGACGACGTATCCGCCGCCCGTCTTGACGGTCAGATCCCCCTTCGCCTCCTCGACGATCCGCACGTCCTCCGGCATGATCTCGACGTTCGCTCCGTCCAGATCGGCCACCACGCTCGTGCCGTCCCGGAGTTCCTGGAGCACCGCGGCGTCCAGATTGTCGATCAGTCGAGCCACGATCGGCGTCCGGTCGCCGAAACGTGGCCCGAGCCGCCCGAAATCCGGTTTTGCAGACAGCCGTATAATATCAGCGTCGGCCGCCAGGAAAACAACCTCACGCACGTTCAGTTCCTCACGCAGGATCTCATCCATGGCATCGGAGAGACGACGCCCGCCGGGGAGCGTCGCCTGAATCCCGGGGAGAGGCTGACGCACGCGAATTCCCGCCTCTTCGCGGGCTGCCCTCCCGAGGGTCACGAGAGTCCGCACGTCTTCCATTTCCGCTTCCAGCCGCTCGTCCCGTCTGCCCGACGCTGCTGGATAGTCCACGAGATGGGCTGAACCACCCATCAACTCCCGGTGAAGCCAGTCGGCCAGGAACGGAGCGAACGGCGCCAGCAGGACAGCTGTGGTAGCGAGCGCCTCGTGCAGGGTGGCAAACGCGTCGTCAGTCCACAGATCGTCGCTGCCTCCCGGGCGAGTGGCCCAGAATCTCTCGCGGTTCCGGCGCACGTACCAGTTGGACAGATCATCGAGCACGAATTCGGAGAGGCGCCGGGCCGCTCGCGTGAGATCATAGCTTTCCAGATCGGCACTCACGGCGATAGCGAGCGAGTCCAGACGGCTGAGCAGCCAACGGTCGATCGGAAGCCGTTCCCCGGACGGACGAGCGTTGGATTGCTCGTGAGACCATCCTTCGAGCTGCGCATAGAGTGCGAAGAAGCGATATACGCTTCGCAGCGTATCGAACAGCTTCCGATTGGTTTCCCGAATGCCGTCACTGTCCCACCGCTTCGGAAGCCACGGATTGCTCGATGCAAGAAGATAGAACCGGATCGCATCCGCGCCGTGGTCAGACAGCGCCTGCCAGGGATCGACCACGTTGCCCCTGGACTTGGACATCTTCTGCCCGTCCTCGTCCAGCACCAGGTCGTTCACCACGACGGCCCTGTACGGCCCCTCGTCGAACAGCAGCGTGGAGATCGCGAGCAGCGAGTAGAACCAGCCCCGCGTCTGGTCGACACCTTCCGCTATGAAGTCGGCTGGAAAATGCGCCTCGAACTCCTCCCGGTTCTCGAACGGATAGTGCCATTGCGCGAACGGCATCGAACCGGAGTCGAACCAGGTGTCGACCACTTCGGGCACCCGACGCATTACGCCTCCGCACCCGTCATACACGCACGCCCAGGAGAACTCGTCGATTCCAGGCCTGTGGGGATCGAAGTCGGCCGGGAGCGGACCCGCCAGCTCCGCGAGACGCTCGAACGAACTCGGGACCTCGAGGTGCTCGAGGTCGGAATCGCACACCCAGATCGGAAGCGGAGTTCCCCAATATCGGTCCCGTGAGATCGCCCAGTCCACGTTGTTCGCCAACCACTCGCCCATGCGTCCCGATCCGATTTCGGGCGGGTGCCAGGCAGTCGCGGCGCTATGAGCCAGGAGACGCTCCTTTACCGCGGTCGTGCGGATGTACCACGAGTCGCGAGCCATGTAGAGAAGCGGACTGTCACAGCGCCAGCAATGCGGATAGCTGTGGCGGATCGTCGCGGAGTCGAACAACAGGCCGCGATCTTCCAACATCGCCACCAGATCCGCGTCTGCATCCTTCACCCCCATTCCGCCGACTTCCCGAACCAGCGGGTCGAACCGTCCAGCATCGTCCACCGGACGCACGATCGGCAGATCGTGTTCTCGACCCATTTCGAAGTCGTCCGCTCCGAACGCGGGAGCCGAGTGCACCAGCCCGGTGCCGCCCTCGTCGCTGACGAAGTCGGCGGGCCAGACACGTCCCGTGGTCTCGGAGTAGGAGGGGTCCAGGTCGAAAGGACGCTGGTAGGTAAGACCTTCCAACTCGTCGGCACCCACGTCGCGCACGATCCGCGCGTCGTCTCCGAACAGATCCTGGACGCGGGCCCTGCTGAGCACGAATCTCTCGCCGTCGCGCTCTACTTCCACGTAGGGAATCGCCGGTCCGAACGCGACTGCCACGTTCGACACCAGGGTCCAGGGAGTCGTCGTCCATACCAGCAGGCTGCGTCCTTCTTCTCCGACGATCGGGAACCGCACGGTCACCGACGGATCCGAACGGTCCACGTATCCCTGGGCAACCTCGTGACTGGACAGCCCCGTGCCACACCGCGGACAGTACGGAAGGACTTTGAAACCGCGGTACAACAGCCCTTTTCGCTCAATCTCCGACAGCGCCCACCACACGGACTCGACATACTCGGGCAGGAAGGTAATGTACGGGTGGGTGTAATCGAGCCAGTATCCGATCCGAAGTGACAGGCGTTCCCAATCCGCCTTGTAAGTAAATACGTTCTCACGGCATATCCGATTGAATTCGGCCACACCGAGCTTCTCGATCTCCGGCTTGCCAGAGATCCCGAGGCGTTTCTCGGCCTCGATCTCCACCGGGAGACCGTGCGTGTCCCAGCCGGCGATCCGGGTAACGTGGTATCCGGCCATGGCCCGATACCGGGCCACTGTATCCTTGATCGTCCTGGAGAGGATGTGATGAACACCCGGGCGGCCGTTGGCGGTGGGCGGACCCTCATAGAATACGAACTCGGGAGCACCTTCACGCAGTGCGAGGCTCCGCTCGAACGTCCCTTCCTGCTCCCACACCGAGAGAATCTCTTCTTCCAGCGCTCCGATGGGCTCAGTGAGCTCGCGGTACTCCATCGGGTCCCTCAGTCTCCGTCCGACCCGGGTCGTGCCTCGTCCGGCCCATGGCCGGCCTCGTGTTCCGCAGACGCACCGGAAATCTCGAACGATGTCTCCAGGACACGTTCGTCGGCGTCCGCACCCGCACTGCCCCGGCGCTCCTCCTCAACGAGCTCGGCGAGGAAGTGCTCGATCGTCGAACGCAGGGAGCGCAGGAAACTGGATCGACGCACCCGCAGCTCGTCGAGCCCACGTCGCGCGCCCTGGACCGCAAGTTCAGCATCGCGGCGGATCGCCTCCGCCTGGCGTTCCGCTTCACGCACACGCAGATCGGCGGTCTTCTCGGCCTGGGCCCGGGCTTCCTCCCTCAATTCCTGGGCAGTAACCAGGGCTTCGTTCAGCGCCTGTTCCCGCTCCTGGAATGCAGCGAGTTGTTCACGGAGAAGGTCCGACTGTTCGCGCAGACGTAATTCCCGTCCCACCAGATCTTCGAGTCTGTCGGAGACGATATCGAGGAATCCATCGACCTCGGCCGGATCATATCCGCGAACGACCCGGCGAAAGTCTTCCTTTTTCTTGCGCACGTCGAGTGGCGTAAGATCCATCATCTTCCCGGTCTTTCCCCTACGAGGATCGTTCCCAGGCGAAGTTCGGTGCTTCCCTCTTCGACCGCGAGCTCGAAGTCGTTGCTCATTCCCATCGACAGCACTTCGGCCGTGAATCCAGGCATGGTCTCCCTGCATCTGTCGAACAGGGTTCGTGTCCTGCGAAACACCGTCCGAAGCTGCCCGGGATCACCGACGAACGGAGCCATCGTCATGATTCCCAGAACTCTCAGTCCGGGCAATGCGCAGATCTCAGTCATCGGCTCGAACGCTTCCGCTACGGCGAACCCGCCCTTGGCGATCTCACCGGAGGCGTTGATCTGGACGAGCACGGGAAGCGGAGCCCGCCCGACCCTCTCGCACGTCTCCGACAGACGGACCGCGAGTCTGATCGAATCCACAGACTCCACCATATCGAATGTCCGGACCACCTGGGCGGCCTTGTTCCTCTGGACGTGACCGACCATGTGCCAGGCCACATCGAGTTCGGAAAGCGCTTCCCGCTTGCTTTCCGCCTCGGCAACGCGGTTCTCTCCGATGCGACCGAACCCGGCGGCGACGACTGCCGCCGTGGTCTCAGCGGAATGCCCCTTTGTGATCGGGAGAATCTCGACCGCTGTCGGATCTCGGCCGACCTTCTCCGCCGCCCTGAGGATCCTGTCCCGCACGAGAGCGGCTCGCTCGCTGATCTCCACCTGGTTCACGGCCGGGAGTCTACAGGCCGGGACCGGTCGCGGCAACGCGCCGACTCGACACGTTCGGGACTGCAGATGCGACAGGCCGGCCGCGTCACCGCGGCCGGCCTGTTCGACGACCTGAGGATGTCGGGTAAAGCGGTCAACCTCTTACAGTAAAATCAATCCGCTGCGCGACCCAGACACCGACCGGCTTGTCCCGGTTCATTGCAGGCGAGAACTCCATCTGATCGACAATCTGTGATGCCGCGTTGTCGAACGCCGGATAGCCGCTGGATTTCTGCACCTGTGACTTCGCGGCCTTGCCGCTCTCATCCACGAACACCCAGAGCGTGACTTCGCCGCTGATGCCCGCCTCGCGCAGCATCGACGGATACAACCTCTGCAACAGTCGCTGGATTTCCCGGCCGTTTTTCAAGCGGGGTTCCACGTCACGCGGAATATACGACGGTACGTCCTGCGGCTTTGCGCCCTCGGGCGGCGGCGGGAGATTTTCGACCGGATTGTCCTCGAACGTGGTCGGGGCGATCGTGACGTCCTCGTCCATGTCCACGTTCGCCGATACGCGCGGGGTAGCCGGGCGTGCGATCTGCTCCGGCGGCGGCGGGATCTTCACTTCGGGAGGAAGGTCCACGGAGATGATCTCGTCAGACAGCGAGCCGATGTCCGCGGCCTGCAGCTGCGGGAACCAATTAAACAGCGCGAAATGGAGGAACGTTGCGCTGATCACCCCGAGCCACAGCCAGTTGGAGTAGTCCCGCTTGAACCGGTCGTTCGCCGTCATCCATACGGAGTCTTCGGCCTTGCGCTCCTTACGGCGATCCCTGCGGCTGCCGTCTTCGAGTGGAGTGTTCATGCTGCTCATCTCCTCGCGCGCTGCACCCGCTGCTCGACCCGGGTCGCGAACGTGACCCGAACGGCCCCGGATGCCTGCAACTGCTTCGTGATCATATTGATCTCGGCGTAAGGAACGTCCCTGTCGCCCCTGAGCGCGACCACGAGCTCCCTGTTTTCCGAGTACAGGGGCCGAACCACTTCATCGATATTGTCCTGGGGCACGATCTGGTCGTTGATGAAGACCGTACCGTCGCGATCGACCCAGAGGTGCAGAATGTTCTTCCGCTTCTCATCGATCTTCTGCGTGGCTTCGGCCGAGACCCAGTCGATCGGCACGTTCCGCTCCTTGCGAAACACGGTCGAGACCATGAAGAAAATCAGCAGCAGAAATGCGATGTCCGCCATCGACGATGACGGGATCTCGCTGCTCGCGCCCGACTTCCGGCTGAAGCCTTTCCGCTTGGCCATGCCTATTCCTCGAGAATCTGCAGGGAGATACGCTCAGCTCCAGCGAGCTTGACCTCGTCCAGTACGTTGACCATGTGGCGATACGCCGCGCTTCCATCGGTCTTGATCGCCGCAATCAGCTTCGCATTCTGCGCCAGCTCCTGGCGGAGAAGCACTTCGACCTGATCGTACGGAATGACCTGTTCTTCCTGGCTCTCACCTCGCTTGACCGTCACAGACCCGTCAGGTCGCACGAGGAAGAAAATGATATTCTTGGCGGAGATGTCCAACTCTTCCGATTCCTCGGGAAGAACGATGGGAAGGCCCTTTTCCTCGTTGAACACCGTCGTGGTCAGAAAGAAGACCAGCAGAAGAAACGCGATGTCGGCCATTGATGCCGTGGGAATCTCGTCCGATACCCGTTCCTTGCGCTTCAGAATTGCCATCTCTCACTCGTGCTCCGAAAAGGTCTAACCGTAGCTACACGATCGCTTGTGGTTCGGTCCGCCGTCAGGCCGTCAGGCCTGCCTTGACTGGCTGCGCCAGATCAGATCGAGAACGGCCTCGGATCCTTGCTCCATGTCCGCGATCAGCGCGTCGATCCGCGTGACGAAATAGTTGTAGGCGACGTGAACCGGGATCGCGATTGCGAGCCCGGCAGCCGTGGTGATCAGCGCGACCTTGATGCCCGAGGCTACAAGAGTCGGTTCCACCTGACCGGCCTCTTCGATGGCGGCGAACGCCGCGATCATTCCGATCACGGTCCCGAGGAACCCGAGCATCGGCGCCACGTTCGCGATCGTCGCCAGAACCGTCAGACCGCGCTCGAGAAAATCGAGCTCAATCTTGCCCGTCGTGGAAATCGCCTTGGTGACGTCCTTCGTTCCGCCACCATCCTTCACCCGACGAAGGCCCGTCAGCAGGATTGCGGCAACCGGGCCCCGCGTCTCGCGCGCAACCTGGATCGCCTCGTCGATCTGACCCAGCTCGCCGAGGTCCCGAATCTCCTTCAGGAGCTTCTTCGAGTCACGGTGGGCGACAAACAGCGTCCACCCCTTGGCGATGATCACGCCCAGAGCTACCAGGGAGCAAAGCACGAGGGGGACCATCATGAATCCCCCGTCGTGAAAGATCGTCAACAGCTCATAACTGGTGTCTTGCACTCGAACCGCTCCGTTCTGCGGCAGGACTATTCCCGCCGGTTTCGAGAAAAGCAAGTTTACGTGCAGCGCTCCGCGGCGTCAACGCGTCATTCGAGGCCCGCTCATCCTCCGGCCGACAGCGCCGAGGGTCGTTCCACGTCTGGTTCGGAGACGTCTTCGACGTCCGCCGAGCTCTCCAGACCACCAGCTTCCAGCCGCTGCCGGAGCTCGTCCGGACGCAATCCGCGGTACAGACGCCCCTGATGGGCCAGCGAGATCTGGCCTGTTTCTTCGGATATCACGACAACCAGAGAATCGGTTTCCTCGGACAGCCCGAGGGCCGCCCGGTGCCGCGTCCCGAGCGAGCGCTCCACAGTGGGCGACTCGGACAACCGGAGAATCACGGACCCGGCGTACGCGATCCGATCACGCTTCACGATCACGGCGCCATCATGGAGCGGGGAGTACGGCGTGAACACCGTCGTGAGCAGTTCCGTACTCAAGATCGCGTCGATCGGCGTACCGTGGTCAACGTGATTCAACAGGTCGACCTCCTGCTCGATGGCGATGATTCCACCGATCTTCGCTTTCGCCAGCCGGTCTGCAGCCTCCGCGATTTCGTCCATTACCTCCTGCTGCTCGAGACGGGCAAACGCCTGGAACAGCCGGGTCCGGCCCAGTCGCGCGAGAGCCGCCCGCAACTCCGGCTGGAAGATCACGATCAGGGCGAATGCACCGTACGTGAACACCTGCGACAGGAGGTAAGGAATCAGCCGCAACTGCAGCGCCTGGGATGCGACATAAACCGAGACGAGGAGCACGAACCCGATCAGGACCTGGAAGGCCCGTGTCCCCGTGTATACGACCAGTACCCGGTACAGGAGAAACGAAACGACGAGGATCTCGGCCACGTCCTTCAGATCGAGGCGGAGAAAGCCGAGATAGTCGAGCAGGGCCTGCATCAGGTCCTCACGCCCCGGTCGCTCATCTCGCCAGTCCTCCAGCTCCGTCCGTCCTCTGACTCACCGCGGGCCCGCGAGACCTCCCAGGCCAGATCGAGCGCCCTGCGAACCGGCAGCACGTCGTGCACGCGGAACAGTCGAGCACCGGACAGCAGAGCGACGACGCATGCCGCCACAGTACCTTCCACCCTCTGGTCCACGGGCAGGTCCAGCAGCGCCCCGATGAACGACTTGCGGGACGGACCGACGAGCACCGGGTATCCTGGTCCCGAAAACTCACCACTTCGCGCCAGGATCTCGAGGTTGCCTTTCACTGATTTCCCGAATCCGATCCCCGGATCCACGACGATCTGCGATGGATGGACGCCGCTCTCGACAGCCAGCTCCGCCTGTGCTTCGAGCCAGGTCATGACTTCGCGCACCAGGTCCTGGTAGGCAAGATCACTCTGCATCGTTCGGGGCTCACCCCGCATGTGCATGATGATGAGCCCGGCACCCGTTTCGGCGCACAGCGGAGCAATGCCGGGGTCGAATCGGAGCCCGGACACATCATTGATCGCTACCGCCCCGGCATCGAGGGCCTGCCTGGCGACCGACAGCTTCGTGGTGTCCACCGACACTGGAATGCCGGCCTTCGACAGCGCCGCGATGGATGGCCCGATCCGGGCCCATTCTTCTTCCGCGCTCACGGGCTCCGCTCCAGGCCTGGTGGACTCGCCGCCTGCATCGACCAGATCCGCTCCCTGTTCGCGCATGATCCACGCGAGCTCGAGCGCTCGCCCGGCATTCCCCGCTTCGCCTCCGTCGGAGAACGAGTCCGGCGTGAGGTTCAGGATTCCCAGCACGACGGGACGAGCCAGGGAGATGCTGTCGCCCCGGATGGACCACGCCGGTTCGGAAATCGCCCGGGCCAATTCCCCGTCCCCGCTCAGGCCAGCGCCGGTGTCGGTTCGCCGCCGGCTCCTTCGATCGGACGGTCCTCCGAGAGGGAACCGGCTTCCACCGGGCCGGATTCCAGGACGGGAGGAACTTCGTTCTCTAATTCTGGAAGTGGAGGCAGCGGCTCACCGGCGACCAGCATCCGGATGTCGTCGGCATCGAGCGTCTCCCGTTCGAGCAACGCGCTTGCAATCTCCTCCAGCAGATCCCGATTCTCGGCGATCACCCGCTCCGCCGACGCATAGGCGGAATCGAGGATTCGCTTGACCTCGGAGTCCACCAGTCGAGCAGTGTGTTCACTCACTTCGCGGCGCTGACTGAGCTCGCGCCCGAGGAAAATCTCGTGCGGCTGATCTCCGACCGACATCGGGCCGACGGCTTCCGACATGCCGAATTGCGTCACCATCCGACGGGCGAGATCAGTCGCCCGCTCGATATCGTTCCCGGCCCCCGTCGTGACCTTGCCGGGACCGAATACCATCTGTTCGGCAACCCGACCGCCGAACATCATCGTGAGCTGTCCTTCCAGCCAGTCCTTGGTGTAGTTATGCCGATCCTCCTCCGGCAGCGATGCCGTGATCCCCAGCGCCCTTCCCCGCGGAACGATGGTCACTTTGTGCAGCGGATCCAACCCCGGTACGCGGATCGCCGCGACCGCGTGTCCGGCCTCGTGGAACGCCGTGACACGGCGCTCATCTTCCGACAGGACCATGCTCTTCCGCTCGGCGCCGAGCATGACCTTGTCTTTCGCAACCTCGAAATCCTCCATGTAGACACGGTCCTTGTCGTACCGGGCCGCGAAAAGAGCCGCCTCGTTCACGATGTTCGCCAGGTCCGCACCGGAAAGACCTGGCGTTCCCTTCGCGAGCACCTTGAGGTTCACGTCATCTGCGAGCGGGATGTCCTTTACATGGACCTTGAGAATTCCTTCCCGTCCCCTGACGTCCGGCAGGTCGACGACGATCTGCCGGTCGAACCGCCCGGGGCGCAGCAGAGCCGGATCGAGGACGTCCGGCCGATTCGTCGCGGCGAGCAGGATCACGCCCTCATTCGACTCGAACCCATCCATCTCCACCAGGAGCTGGTTCAGGGTCTGCTCACGCTCATCGTGCCCGCCGCCGAGTCCGGCGCCACGGTGTCGGCCGACAGCGTCGATCTCGTCGATGAAGATGATGCACGGCGCGTGCGCTTTCCCCTGCTCGAACAGGTCCCGCACCCGGCTGGCACCGACGCCGACGAACATCTCGACAAAATCGGATCCGGACATGGAAAAGAACGGTCGATCGGCCTCGCCGGCCACGGCCCGCGCGAGCAGAGTCTTGCCGGTTCCCGGAGGCCCGACGAGCAGCGCCCCCTTCGGCAACCGACCGCCAAGCCGGCGGAACTTGGCCGGGTCCTTCAGGAACTCGATGATCTCCATGAGGTCTTCCTTCGCCTCATCCGCACCCGCCACGTCCGAGAACGTCACTTTCGGCGTGTCGCCGGTCAGGAGCTTCGCCTTGGACTTGCCGAAGCTGAACGCGCGGGAGCCACCAGCCTGCATCTGTCTGAAGAAGAAAAACCACAACCCGATGATCAGGATCCAGGGCAGAATCGAGACCAGGTAGTTGACCCAGTTCGCAGCCGCCTCCTTCGCTTCGACCTCGACTCCTTTTTCCTCGAGCCGGTCGAGCAAGTCCTGGCTGGCCTCGGTCGGCAGGAGAGTGTTGAACTGATCGATATCGACACCGCTCTCGTGCAGCGGCCGTCGCAACTCTCCTTCGACCTTGATACCCTCGGTAATCGTGACCCGCACAATATTGTCGGCATCGAGTTGAGCCCGAAACTCGCTGTATGTGAGGTCCTTCTCGACCTGGCGGGACGTATCCATCACCTGGAAAATCGCCAGGGGTATCAAGACGATGAGGGCCCAGAACGAAGCGGTTCGAAGGAATCGGGCTGGGCCGCCCGCGGTGTCCTTCTTGTCAGGTTTCTTCATTACGTCTCCGGTTAATTCCTGACCTCTACCGCGTCAGCCGTCGAGACTGGCGACGAACGGCAGGTGCCTGAAGTCCTCGGCGTGATCGAGCCCGTATCCAACCAGGAAATCGGCCGGAGCATCGAACCCCACCCAGCGTGGCTCGATCGCAAGGTCCGGTGCGAGATGCTTGTGCAACAGGGCGCAGAGTTCCAGCGATGCCGGATTCCTCGTTCGCAGCGATTTCGCCAGCCTGTCGATCGTATTTCCGCTGTCGACGATGTCCTCGACCAGCAGAATGTGCCGTCCTGCGATCGGCGCCGTCGGATCATACAACAGCTTCACGTCGCCGGACGAGGTCGTCCCCGCTCCGTAGCTGGAGGCGACGATGAAGTCCACGTGAAGCGGGCGTTCAACGTGTCGGACGAGATCGCTCATGAAGATGAACGAGCCCTTCAGCAGCCCGAGGACCAGGAGATCGGCGTCGTTTTCGTAGTACGCCGTGATCTCGACGGCCATCTCCCGGACCCGCTCCCGTATCCGCTCCGCCGAATATACGACGGAGTGCAACCGGGCCGCGCCGGCTCGCGCAAGCCAATCCCCGGTCGACTGCGGCACGGCCGTATGGACTGGATCAGGCATTCTTGATCTCGATCACGAGGTCCGCTTCTTCGGGCTCCGACCGTGCCCACTCCGCCACCGCCACGCCGAGAACCCAGATTACGCGGCCCGAGCGATCGACCAGTACCGGACTGCGCCCACGGTCCTCAACGGAAAGCCGGTGCTCGGCGAACAGTTTCTTCAGCTTCCGTGTCCCTCCACGCGTGTGGATGCTGTCTCCCGGCGTCCACTCGCGAAGCCGGAGGGGAAACTGCTCGGGACCCACGGCGAGGGCAACGCGAGCAGACGAGTCCCGCCCGATCGAATCCGGAGCACTCCGACCACACGGACCCGGTCCCCAGCTGACCTGGAACGCCCGATCGCCGATTCGTGCTACGCTCCTGCCGCTGCCCTGCGACAACTCGACCACCTCCGGAAGTGCGACAACGGACGCAGCGTGATCCGGGCTGACGCCCCCGTGAGCGCCGGCACCTCTCATGTTCACCGCATCTGCTACGGTCTGGAGTACGAGGGTGCCGAACGAACGGGTAATCCGCAGCCCACGACCCGGCTGTACGCTGCCTCCGCTCCGACCACGCGTGATAAACTCGACCGCCATCCGGGTTCCTCCACGACTCAGTCGGATGCCACGTTGACGGGCCCACAAACGCAGTGCTTCGGCTCGCAGCAGGGAGGGCTCCGACAACCAGGTCTGTCTCAGGAATTCCTCTCGCACGGGGTCGACTCCGGAGGAGCGGGAGCGAGACAGCAGCGACCTGGCTGCTTCCTCCATCTGGCGGTTCACATCAGCCGCCCGGTCGGCCAGTTGCAGCAGCAAGGGGACCGGATCGACCCCAAGCGCCCGTTCGAGGGCCGGGAGAAGGACGTGCCGGACCCGCGCGCGCGACCAGCGCAGGTCCGCATTGGCCGGATCATCGTCGTATGCGATGCCGTTGTCGGACAACCATGCGAGGACTTCTTGCCGCCGCAGATTCAGCAGCGGACGCACGATCTCACCTCGACGAACTGGAATCCCGCTCAGACCCCGGATTCCGGTTCCTCGCTCGATCCGAAACAGAACGGTTTCCGCCTGGTCGTCGGCCTGGTGTCCCGTGGCGATGCGCGTTGCGCCGAGGCGGGAGGCCTCGGCCTCGAGGAACTCGTACCGGGCCGCTCGAAGCGCTGCGTGCTGAAGCGGCAACCGTCCGGCGGCGCGTCCGACATGACACGGAATTCCGATCAACTTGCAGCGCCGCACGCAGCATACCGCGGCCTGACGTGACTCCGGACGCAGACCATGATCGAAATGGGCCGCGCTGACCCGGATTCGACGAGATGTTCTGAGGCCCGACAGAAAATGCAGCAGGGCAGATGAGTCCGGTCCACCGGAAAACGCTACGAGAACATGGCTTCCGACCGGCACGAGGTCCGGCTGGACAGTAAGGAGGGTATCCAACTCACTGGAGACGGCGTTCACCTGAACGGCCCTCCGTTCGCCAGGAGGGCCGAAGTCAGTCGATTCGCGATCCGGCCGGGCGACGACGCCCTCCCGGGACACCGTCCCGCCAGGTTCCCGCAGCTCGATGGAACTGCAGTGTCTCGGGAACCGGGACGCCGATTCTGGTGCCCCGCTCGATGTCTGCGGTCCCCTCCCCGTCAGATCCGGACGGCGAATTCTTCTCTCCGGCTGCTGTGCGCTTTTCCTCCGCCGTCCAGAATCGATTCCGACCGGCGACGTAGATCCTGAGGGCCCGTCGAAGATCGCGGCCACCCGGCAACGGAACCGTAGTTTCGTTTTGCATACCGCTCAGACCTCCATGACCTCGGATTCGCGGTGTTTGAGCAACTCGTCGATCCGCGCAATGTGCTCATCCGTGAGCTTCTGCAGGGCATCCAGCTCCCGGTGTCCCTCGTCCTCGCTGAGATCACTGTCCTTCACGTGCTGCTCGATGTCGGATTTAGCCTTATGCCTGGCGTGTCTGACCGCGACCCGTCCTTCCTCAGCGTACTTGTGCAGCAGCTTGACCATTTCTCGACGGCGCTCTTCGGTCAGTGGTGGAATGCTCACCCGGACCAGATTTCCGTCGACGGACGGGTTGAGCCCCAGGTCAGCCGATTGAATCGCCTTCGACACGGCCGCCACGAGATTCACATCCCAGGGCTGGACCACGAGCATGTGCGGATCCGGCGCCGAAATCGTAGCCGTCTGGTTCAATGGCATGCGCGACTCGTACGCCTCGACCTGAACGGTATCGAGAAGCGCCGGAGATGCCTTGCCCGTACGCACGCCGGAAAATTCTCGTTGGATCGCCTCGATGTTCCGATCCATCTGGGACGAAGCTTCTTTGAGAGCAGGGCTTTTCATGAGCTGATCCTCTCAGGATACGAGAGTTCCGATGCGCTCCCCCTGCAGTGCGGAAAGGATCGCGCCCGGCTTTCGGATGTTGAGTACGATTACCGGAAGGTTGTTTTCGCGACAGAGCGACATCGCCGCCGCATCCATGACCTGAAGCTCGTTGTTGATCACATCCCGATACGTGAGCTCCGGCAGGAACTCCGCATTCGGATCCACGATCGGATCCGAAGAGTAGACACCATCCACCTTCGTGGCCTTGAGGATCACGTCGGCGTCAATCTCGATCGCCCTGAGAACGGCGGCCGTATCCGTAGAGAAGTATGGATTGCCCGTGCCACCGGCGAAGATGACCACGCGGCCCTTCTCGAGATGGCGGAGCGCGCGCCGCCGAATGTATGGTTCCGCCAGTTCCTCCATGCGGATCGCCGACATGACCCGGGTCTCGACGCCGTACCGCTCGAGAGCATCCTGGAGCGCCAGCGCGTTGATCACGGTCGCCAGCATGCCCATGTAGTCCGCGGACACCCGGTCCATTCCCTGTTGACTGGCGACCGCGCCACGCACGATATTTCCGCCGCCGACCACGAGACCCAGCCTCACGCCGGCCGCGTGAACATCGCCCACCTCATGAGTCAGCTTCTCGACGACCTTGGGCTCGATACCGAACCCCTGATCGCCGGCGAGTGATTCACCTGAGATCTTGACGAGCGCCTTAGGATAACGGAGTTCGGACACGGGCCTTCCCCTGGATTATTCTCCGATCTCGAATCGAGCGAAGCGGCGGACCGTAACATCGTCCGCGTGCGCAGCGAGAAAATCCTCGACCGTCTGGTCTGGATCCTTCACGAACGCCTGCAGCAGCAGCAACTGCTGCTCGAAATACTTCCGCATCCGCCCTTCGACGATCTTGTCAATGATGTGCTCGGGCTTGCCCTCGGCCCTGGTCTGCTCGGTCAGGACGGCCCGCTCACGCTCCTGCACCTCCACCGGGATATCCTCCGGACGAACACCGACCGGACGCGCGGCCGCGACATGCATCGCCACGTCGCGGGCCAGACCTTCGACCTCAACGGCGCCCGCTCCGAGCAATTCCACCATCACGCCGATCCTGCCGCCGAAGTGGAGATATGACCCGACGGCACCCTCGTCACCAGTGGCGTACCGAACAGCGCGATGCACCCGGATATTTTCACCGATCTTCGATTGCAGGTCAGTCAGCTCCGTGGCAAACGACTCGAACTCCGGACGACCCAGCAGTTCCTCGCCCGTGAGGATCTCGCCGTCCGGTAGATCGGAGCCGACTACTGCCTCGGCAAGACGGTTGGCGAATTCCTGAAATTCCTTGTTGCGCGCCACGAAATCTGTTTCGCTGGAGACCGAGACCATCGCAGTCGCGTCATCCCGCGACACGATCTCCACCACGCCCTCCGAAGTCTCGCGCTCAGCGCGCTTCGCCGCCTTGGCGGAACCCCACTGACGGAGCAGGTCGATCGCCTGCTCTTCGTCGCCGCCCGCTTCGATGAGAGCTTTCTTGCAGTCCATCATTCCCGCGCCCGTTCGGCCGCGCAAGGACTTAACTGCCTGCGCCGTGATTCCAGACATCGATCTGTTCTCTCCTGGTATCCGGAATCCAGATCGAGGACTCCGCCGTTCAGTTTCGCTCAGCGATCATCAAAAAAAAGGGGGCCACGCTGGTGGCCCCCTTTCGCGTGCTCAGGGCGAGCCGCCATCTTCTTGCGCCTTCTCCGGTTCGGCGCTATCCGAATCATCCTTCGCAATCTTCGCCGGTTCCCCGCCAGGGGCACTCTCAGACTCGACGGCCACCGCAGCCAGATCCGGTTCGACAGCCGGATCCGCCACCGGTTCAGCCGGGTCCACATCCGCCTCCTCCTTCGATGCCTCCTCCGAACCCGGCTCCGGGTCCGTCGGATGAAGTCGGCGCTTGATCAGCTCCGGCTTCGGACGCCGTCTGGGGCGCTTCTTCTTCTGCGCCGGCGCCACTGCCTCGGCTTCTCCCGTCTCGGTCGAGTAGGTGAAGACCTCCGACTCGTCCTTCCCATCTGCCCCCTTCGGTATCTCCCGCCGGGCAGCCTCGATTTCGTCACCGAGGACGCGCGTGATCAAAGATACCGACCGGATCGCATCGTCATTACCAGCTATGGCAATCGTGAGCTTGTCCGGATCAGCATTCGTGTCCGCGATCGCGACCACGGGAATACCGAGACGGTTCGCCTCACGAACGGCGATTTCTTCCTTCCTCGCATCGATGACAAATACGAGTCCGGGAAGCTTCGTCATGTCCTTGATGCCGGACAGATAACGATCGAGCTTCTCGCGCTCGCGCTCGAGCAGCAGCTGTTCCTTCTTCGTATAGAGTTCGTACGAGCCTTCCTCCGCGCCCCGCTCCAGCTCCTTGAGACGACGGATGTTCTTCTTGATCGTCTGGAAATTCGTGAGCATTCCGCCCAGCCAACGCTCGGTTACATAATACGCACCCACGCGTTCGGCTTCCGCCCGCACGATCGGCGCAAGCTGGGGCTTCGTGCACACGTACAGCACGGTGCCACCGTTGCGAACCGTTTCGTGAACCAGTTCACGGGCCTTCGTCAACTCCCGAAGCGTCTTCTTGAGATCGATCAGGTAGATTCCACCACGCTCGGCGAAGATGTACTTACGCATCTTCGGGTTCCACCGGTGTGTCTGGTGGCCGAAGTGGACGCCCGCCTGCAGAAGATCCTTCAACCCGACTTCAGACATGGGACTCCGTGCTTGCTGCTCGGTTTCGGCCTGCATCGAGATTAACGCTTCGAGAACTGGAAGCGCTTACGGGCCTTCGGTTGACCCGGCTTCTTTCGCTCAACGACCCTCGGATCCCGCGTCAGCAGGTCGTGGGCACGCAACGTGGAACGGGTCTCTTCATCAGACGACAGGATAGCCCTGGCGACGCCCAGTTGAATCGCCTCGGCCTGCCCCGTGATCCCGCCTCCGCGCACCCTGATATACACGCCGAAACTATCAGTCGAATCGGTCACGGACAGCGGTTTTTCCGCCGCATCACGATGGCGCAGCAATGGGAAGTAATCTTCCAGGCTGCGTCCGTTGATGCTCCACCCGCTCTGTCCGGGTCGAAGCCACACACGGGCCACGGCTTCTTTGCGCCGGCCCACTGCCTGATATGTCGTCTGTTCCGCCAAGCTTCCTCCGAGTACTCCTGCCGCCCCCATCCGGGGGTATCGATTCTGCGCGACTAGAGCTCCAGATCCTGGGGCATCTGCGCTGCGTGTGGGTGCTCTGGACCCGGGTATACCTTCAACTTGCTCAGCATCTGCCGTCCGAGCGCATTTTTCGGCAGCATTCCCTTGACGGCGAGCTTGATCACCCGATCCGGATGCCTGTCGAGCATACGCTGGAACGGGATCAGGCGCTCTCCGCCCATGTATCCGCTATGACGGAAGTATTCCTTCTGCTCCGCCTTGCGCCCTGTGAGCCGAATCTCCTTCGCATTCACGACGATCACGAAATCGCCCACGTCGAGGTGAGTGCTGTAAGTCGGCTTATGCTTGCCCTTGAGAACACTCGCCACGCGGGTCGCGAGACGACCAAGCACCCGGTCGCGTGCGTCCACTACGTACCAGTTCCTCTGAATCTCGCCGGCTTTCACTGAATACGTCTTCATCAACCGCGATGCCCGGTTCACACGCGCCGGGAATTTCTTCCGGCGTCGTGGGGGAGAAAAAGCGGGCCGCCCCGCGCGTGACGAGGGCGGCCAGATAAATCCACTCGCAGCCGCATAAGCTACGGAGCGATTCTAATCGTGTCAAGCCGGGGTCAGGCCGGATTTTCGGGGGCGAGAGGGGGGCGAACCGCCACCTCGAACAGAGCCGATCCCCGTCAGCGGTAGCTTTCCAGGATCTTACCCGTTTCACCGAGACGGAGCCTCACGAGCGCGCGGTCCTTTATCATTCGGGCGCGCTCACGCGTGAGGCCGAGACCACGAGCGATCTCCTCCAACGAGCGAGCGGGCTCCCCGTCAAGTCCGAAGTATTGCATCAGGACCGTCGCCTCCCTCTCCGGCAAGCGCGTGAGCCCTGCTTCGACCACATCGTGAAGGGCCGCACTTGCGGCGGACGCATTCGGGTCTTCCAGGTGCGGATCCGCAATCAGGTCCAGCATCGATGACTGATCGTCATTCGGGAGGGGTGCATCCAGCGAAACCCAACCGGGCCGCAAGCCGAGCGCGTCCGTAACCTCTGCCGGACTGATCTCCAGCTCGGCAGCCACTTCGTCGACCGTCGGTTCCCTTCTCAGCTCCTGTTCGAGACGCCTGACGGTTCGAATTACGCGGTGCGACTCCTCGAGTTGACCGGAGGGTACGCGCACGATTCTGGCACCGGCGGTCAGCGCCTGAAGAATGGACTGACGGACCCACCAGACGGCGTACGAGATGAACCGCACCCCCTTGGTCTCGTCGAATCGCCTTGCCGCCCGGATGAGCCCGATGTTCCCTTCGGTGACCAGGTCCGCGAGAGGAACCCCGTGACCCGAGTAACGGCGGGCGACAGACACGACAAACCTGAGATTGGCGGAGACAAGTTGATTCAGCGCTTCTTCGTCTCCATCCCGGATTCGTCTCGCGAGCTCGACCTCGTCCTCGCGTTCCAGAATCGGATGCTCCCGGATTTCCTCCAGGTACATATCCAGGGCTTTCGACTCGCTGTCAGATCTCCGGGCCATGCCACCGCCTTCCGGGGCGTACCGGGTATAACGATTCGTCTTGGAGAGCGCCCGCGCGCCGGAGCGCGGGCGCAAGGCTTCAGTGGATGGAGCTCAGCAGCCGATCCCAGCGGATCTCAGTGATAAACGGAAACGGAACCATCCGATTTCGATCGTAGGAGTAGTAGATGATCAACGGCCGTCCCTTGACCGCATCGGACGGCACGAATCCCCAGTACCGGGAGTCCTCGGAGTTGTCCCGATTGTCGCCCATTACGAAGAAACTGTCGGGCGACACGATGATCGGGCCCCAGTTGTCCCTCGTCGGCCGGTACTCCTGGGACCGCCGTTCATTCTCGACCTGCAGATGGGAACGCTGCCAGTCGAACTGTGGACTCCGCGGATCCTCGAACGGCCGCTTGTGCACTGCGTATGGCTCGGGGACCGGTCCTCCGTTCCTGTACAGAGCTCCATCCACCATCTGCAGAGTATCGCCCGGAAGACCGACGATCCTCTTTACATAGTTCGTGTTCTCGGCCTGACGGGCCCTCGGAGGCGGTTCGAACACCACGATGTCGCCGTGCTCTGGCGGGTCTATCGCCGGAAGCCTGACACTCGTCCCTGGAATCTCAGCGCCGTACACCATCTTGTTGACGAGCAGAAAATCGCCTACGAGAAGCGTATTCTCCATCGATCCCGTCGGAATCTGGAACGCCTCGACTACGAATGTCCTGACGACGAGGAACAGCACGAACGCGACTGCGATCGACTTCGCCCATTCCCAGGCCCAGCGCCCGAACGAACCCGGCTCCTCGACCTGTTTCTTGTCACGTTTCTTGTCCCTGGCCGCCATCGCTCCCCTTCTCGATTGTCTTCTTCGTTTGACGGCCGGCTCACAAGAACCCGGCCCCGAATCCTGTCCATCCGGCTCAACGTCACTTCAACCCCATTGCCGGGGGTGACGTTCCGGACCTCCTGCCCCCCCCTCCGCCGCGGCTCGCTCCAGCTCTGCGTCAGCCGCCTGCCGCGCCCATCCGAATCGTCACGGAGGCGTCCCCCAACGTAATCGCGGACACAGACCTGGACAGAGGTATGAGGATATCCGACCCACTGGCGTCCACACCCGGGATCTCCAGGCTCTGCAAAACGAACGGCACGACGAGGGACGGGATGACCAGCGTTCCCGCCTGCAGCGAGGTCACCGTCACCTGACCCATGCCCGATCGCCGCAATCCCGGAATGATCGTCGCCGCGACCCTGGCGGTGTCCGACAGGAACTGCTGCAGCATTTCCGGGGGCGCGAATTCCTCCAGTTCGTCGGGCCGAACCAGTGCGGAAAGAACGATCACCGTGTCCCGCACTTCGACGATTGGATCTTCAAGCCCTCGAGGAAGATACGGAGCTACGCGATACGTCAGCAGACTCTGGAGCTCGGCCTCCGTGAACGTGACTTCAGTATCGCTATCACTATCCGTGGAGAGGGAGATCAGCTTCTGCTCCGCGCGCCTGGCAAGGTCTTCGCTCGGCTCGGAGGATGACGCGACGACATCGATTCGCCCCAGCGCCCTCGAGATATCGTCTCGATAATGCCAGGCGCCCAACACGGCGACGCCGATCAGCGTCAAGCACCCGATGCGGGCCAGGAAATTTCTGATCACTGCTGGTCTCGTCCTCCGCCGTGTGACCTGGCCGGTCTCCCCGCACGATTCAACTCGTTCCCAGCCTCGCCGCGTGAACCCGGTGATACTCCGGACCATCGGCTCGGAGCCGGCTCTCCATCAGATCGATCTGACTGATCCCGATCTCTCTGTCGAGCCTCAGGGATCGAACCTGTTTCTCGAATTCGCGAAACTCGCCCGGCCCGGAGCTCCGGTCCACTCGACCCAGGGTGACGTGCGGTCGGAAGGGCCTGGTTTCCCTCGTAACCCCGAATTCGGCCATCCGACGGTCCAGTGCGTCGTGCAGGAGGCGTAGCCGTGGCCCTGCCTCGATCCCCACCCAGATCACGCCCGGTCGCCTGGGTGACGGAAACGCGCCGACACCCTCGAACCGCAGCATGATCGGCTCCGAACCGATCGCGACCTCATCCATCGCCGAACTCACGTCGTCGATGCGGGCGCCGGGAATCTCGCCGAGAAACTTCAAGGTCAGGTGGACGCCAGATGGATCAACCCAGCGCGCCGGCACTCCCGATCGCTTCAGATCAGCGCCGATCGCCGCAATCGAGCGTCGGAGCGGCGCCGGGAAGTTCATCGCTATGAACAGCCGCATGCCTCATCCACCTTCCGGTCCTTTCAATGCGCCTGGACCGTCGCGTCACCCTGAACAAGCTTGCCGGGCCAGTCTGAAAACGGCAAGTGGATCTGCCTGTTCACCGATTACCCCGCCGCGTACGATAGGAGCCTGCGGGGATTCCACGGCCGCTTTCACCTGAACGCGAGACACGGCTGCGCGCGATGAACGATTATCGGGTCACGGTAAGCAAGGACTACCTGGTCTTCGCCTCCGGTCACTTCATCACGTACGGTGAAGGAATGTGCGAGACCCTGCACGGCCACAACTACAGGGCCGGCGTAACGCTGTGGGGCGACCTGGACGAGCACGCACTCGTGTACGACTTCGTGACATTGAAGCGCGAGATGGTGTCGATCCTCGAGCCGCTGGACCACAGGATGCTGTTGCCGACGGCCAACCCGAACCTGTCGATCACGAACGTCGATGGAGAAATCGAGGTCCGGTCTGGATCCAGGCGCTACCTGTTTCCGGAACAGGATGTCACAGTTCTTCCGATCCCGAACACGACAGCGGAGATGATCGCGACATGGATCGTGGACCGGCTTCTCGAGCGACTGGCCGAGCGAGGCGCCGATGGGGTTCGCCAGATCGAGGTGGAGGTCGAGGAGTCGTTCGGGCAATCCGCGTTCTGCCGACGAAGACTCGACCTCTGAATTCCGGGCTACGATCCGAACTCCGCACGGGACGGGCAATTCCGCGATGCTGATCTGTCGGCAGCTCGTCGATGCTCCAACCCCCGAGCAGGCGTTCGGCCGCGTGTCCGACCTTCCCTGGTGTACCTGGCTCGACAGCTCTGATTCGCGACCGGACACGGGTCGGTGGTCCTTCCTCGCTGTCGATCCGTACGCCGTGCTCCTCGCACGGGATGGGCGTGCCTGGTGGGCGGAACCGGAAGGGGTCCGGGAGACCGGAAACGGGGGACTTTCTGCACTGGAGAACGCGATCCGACAATCCGGAGTACCAACGGCGGAAGCGCTCGAGCCCGCAGCGGACGCGGAGCGCGGCTGTCCGATTCCATTCCGGGGTGGCGCGGCCGGATACCTGTCATACGAGATCGGATCCGAGATCGAGACCCTGCCGGGCCCCAGGAGCCGCGACCCGGGTCTTCCCGACCTCGAGCTCGGGTTTTTCGACGTAGTTGTCGGTTGGGACCACGTGGAGGGAACCTGCCACGTAGTGTCCACCGGACTGCCGGACCGGGGCGATGGGACGCGGAGCCGTGCCTCCAGCAGGCTCGAGGAAGTTGTCGCCTGGATTCGTGGCGATATTCCGCCGGCGATGCCGCGCGGGGCGCTCGCGAGGCTGGCGTTCTCGCGGTCGCGATTGGAGTCCATCGAGTCCGCGGGCCGGGTCGATCCGGGCATGGCTCTCGTGGACGGCTCGCCGGCTCCGGTCGGACCTCATGAGTATCCGGTCGAGGGAGCGGACGGACTCCTCTCCGACTTCACTCACGCCGGCTACGTGGCGGCTGTCCGGGAGGGCATCGAGAGAATCCGGCAAGGCGACATATTTCAGGTCAACCTGTCTCAGCGGTTTACGGCCCCTGCACCGCCGGACCCCGTCACGTTCTACCGTGAGCTCCGACGGAGGTCGCCGGCTCCGTTCGGCGCCTTTTTCAGAGGCTCGAACTGCGTGATCGCCAGCGCCTCGCCGGAGAGGTTCGTGCAGATCGACCCGGAGGGCAGAGTCCAGTCCCGACCGATCAAGGGGACCCGACGACGTGGTGCTGACCGGGCTGAGGATCGAGAGCTCGCGGCCGCCCTCGTCTCGAGTGACAAGGACCGCGCTGAGAACCTGATGATCGCTGACCTCCTGCGAAATGACATCTCGCGCGTCAGCCGCGCCGGTACGGTGCGGGCGGCGGAGCTGTTCCGCCTCGAATCGTTCGCGAACGTGCATCACCTGGTGTCGATCATCGAGGGCCACCTCCGGCAGGGAGTCGGAGCTGTGGAAGTCATCCGGGCGATGTTCCCCTGCGGATCGGTCACGGGGGCACCGAAGATCCGGGCGATGGAGATCATCGCCGAACTCGAACCGGTCGCGCGTGGTCCCTGTTACGGATCCGTCGGCTGGATCGGCCTCGACGGACAGATGGACCTCAGCGTGGCGATCCGCACGGCCGTGATCACTCAAGATCGCACGGCATTCCACGCGGGTGGAGCCATCGTGTCCGACTCGAATCCGGAGGAGGAGTTCGCGGAGACCCTGGACAAGGCCCGGGCATTGGCCGCGACGCTGTCTTACGAGATCTGAAACGTGATCCTGCTCATCGACAACTACGACTCCTTCGTGTACAACCTCGCACGCTACTTCGAGGAACTGGGCGAGGAAACGGTCGTGGAGCGCAACGATGCGATCGACCTTGAATCGGTTGTCGATCTCAGGCCCAGCCACATTGTCCTCTCCCCCGGGCCGTGTACTCCTCGAGAGGCAGGTATCTGCGTCGATCTCACGCGACTCGTCGCGGGGCGAATTCCGATTCTCGGCGTCTGCCTGGGACACCAGTGCCTGGGTGAGGCGTTCGGAGGTCGAGTGGTGCGGGGGAGACCGGTTCACGGCAAAGTAAGCGACATTCATCATGAAGGGAGCGATCTATTCTCCGGCCTGCCTGCGCCACTGGCGGTGACCCGATACCACTCGCTTGTCGTCGATCCGGACACCCTTCCTCCGGAACTCGTTCCGCTGGCCCGGACAACCGATGGAACCCTCATGGCTATGCGACATCGGTCGCTGCCCGCGTGGGGGGTCCAGTTCCACCCGGAAGCGGTACTCACGACGGCCGGCCATGCGCTCCTGGCGAATTTTCTCGCACTGGGGCGGGGAGAGGATCCTCGCGGGCTGGAGGCCCGACTCCCGGCCCACGAATCTTCTCCCCCCGGCGTATCTCCACCGAGCGACTGACAATTCCCCCGGGGAGTCATTCAGGCCGGGGTCAGGACCCGGGTTTTCTATACCCGCCGACCGGCCCCCGATAATGAATCGCCTCCGCGATGTGACCGGCGCGGACCTTCGTGCTGCACTCCAGATCTGCAACCGTGCGTGCCACGCGAAGAATCCGGTCACACCCTCTCGCGCTCAGCCCGAAGCGCCGGACGGAGCTCCCGAGCAGTGCCTCGCCTTCGGAATCCAGCCCGCACTGGCGTCGAATCTCCCGCGGGCCGAGATCTGCATTGCAGGTCAGGCGACCCGAATCCGACCCGCTCACGCCCGCTGACCGGCGCATCGCCCGGTTCCGTGCCTGCGCGACGCGCGCGCGGCGCTCGGCCGTCGTGCCACCGGGCGCAGGCTCCCCTCGCAACTCCGCCCAGCGCACGGCCGGGATCTCGAGTCGGAGATCGAATCGATCGAGCAACGGGCCGCTGATGCGCGACCCGTACCGACGGATCATCCATTCATCGCATGTGCAGCGACCGGATGATGAGGTGAGATAGCCGCAGGGGCACGGATTCATCGCGGCGACCAGCTGAAACCGGGCGGGGAACGTCACGGCACCTCGGGCCCGGACGATGTTCACGACACCTTGCTCCAGAGGCGCGCGCAGGGCTTCCAGCACTGGCGCCCTGAATTCCGGGAGCTCGTCGAGAAACAGCACGCCCCGGTGAGCCAGCGACGCCTCGCCAGGTCTGGGGGTGGCCCCACCGCCCAGGAGCCCGGCTGCGCTCACGGAATGATGCGGCGCCCGAAACGGCCGTCGTCGAAGCAGCGGTGAGCCCGGTCCGAGACAGCCCGCGACGCTGTGCAGGGCCGAGACCTCGAGCGCCTCGTCCGGCAGGAGCGGGGGCAGCAGACCGGGAAGTCGCATGGAAAGCATGGTCTTGCCCGAGCCCGGCTCGCCCGAGAGAAGCAGGTGGTGTCCGCCCGCGGCCGCGATCTCGAGGGCCCGTTTGGCTGCGTCCTGACCTCTCACGTCTTCCAGGTCAGGCGCGTCCAGGTCGTCGGAGCGAACCGGAGCACGTCCCGGGGGGAAAAGCTCGCCAGTGCCATCGAGGAATGCCAGGACCGCAGGGAGATCCCCGGCGCCGAGCGCAGTCACGTCAGGTACTCCGGCCACTTCCCCTACGTTCTCGCGCGGCAGGATCAGCGTGTCCAGATCGGGCTCGGTACGACATCGGAGGGCCATCGGGAGAATGCCCCGCACAGGGCGAATCGACCCGTCCAGCCCGAGTTCACCGACGAACGCCGTTCGTTCGAGCTGCTGCTCCGGAATCGCCCCGGTTCCGGCGAGCACGCCGATGAGGAGTGGGAGGTCGAATGACGCGCCTGTTTTCGGAACATCGGCAGGCGCGAGATTCACGGTAATCCTCAGGCCCGGGATCCGCAGTCCGAGATTTGCCGCTGCAGCTCGAATGCGCTCGACGGTTTCACGGGCGGCCGACGGCGCGAGACCGCTCGTCCGGATGCCGGGCGTTCCGCGTCGGATCGTGATCTCGACGCGGATCCGGATCGGTTCTACACCGACGAGCGCGAATGTATGGACGACGCGAAACACACGTCGTCATGCTCGTCGGGCTTCAACGTCATCTCAATCGAGGACCGGTCCCCGCCGCAGGGAACGGGTGCTCGGTTTCGGGGTCCGTGCTGTCCCGGATCACAGCCCACAGGCCCGGATGTGTCCGGAACAGGTATCCGGCCATGAACAGACCCGCGATAACGTTCGCCAGCGCCACCGTGGTCCAGGACGGGACGAGGGGCCGATCCATGCTGAATCCGAGAAAACCGGACAGCGAATAGAAAAAGCCCGCCAGTCCGAGGAACAGCATGACGAAGAAGAAACCCGGATTCCGTTCGGCCCGTGAGACCAGCCACGCAGCGATCAGGCCGAACAACATGAACGAGAGCATGTGCACGCCGTTGAAGGCGATCACCGAACCGGCTACCGCTCCTCCGACGATCGAGGCGTCGTGGGAAACGAGCCCGTCGCCCAGCGCAGCGGCGGTGTGGAACAACGACTGGCCTGTGAACAGGTGGAGGAATCCGAAGAAGAATGCGATAACCACATACCCGAGGAGCCCGGCGACGAGTCCCTCGGAGAGCACACGAGCACGCTCCGGAGTCATTGGGACACTCCCTGGCCTTACTGGCCCAAGCTTGTGCAACCCGGTCCACCGGGCGGGGGGGCGTGACAACGCCGCGGCCCGGCTTGCACGTTATGTCACAAGATAGGACGTTCGTACCTATTGTGCAAGAAGGTACAAACTAGTGCCGAAAGGACGCTCGTACCATTCGATAAGGACACATAAATATACCCTCTAACGGAACATCCTGCTCTTGATCATATAGGGACAATATCTCGCCTGAACGAAGCTACAGTCCATTGCGCCCATTGGTGCAACACTTCAGAGAAACGTGGCGATATCGGCCAGAGAGTTCCTCGACAGCTCCGGAACGCGGACATCTGCCGCCGGAAAACCGGTGACGAGAAGCAGGAATGGCCGCTCTTCCTTCGGTCGTCCGAGTAGTTCGTTCAGGAATCCCATCGGACTCGGCGTGTGCGTCAGTGTCACCAGTCCCGCGCCATGCAGGGCGGCGATCAGGAATCCGGTCGCGATTCCCACGGACTCCTGCACGTAGTAGTGCTTCTCCCGCTCGCCGTCGGGTCCGCGACCAGAGCTGCGGGCAAAAATCGCGATCAGGCAAGGAGCGGTCTCGAGGAATGGTTTCCACTCGTTCGTCCCGAGAGGCGCGAGCGCATCGAGCCACTCGTCCGGGGCCCGGCCACCGTAAAACGCCCGTTCTTCTTCCTCGGCGGCAAGTCGGATCTTCCGCTTCAAGGCCGGGTCACGGACCGCCACGAAGTGCCACGGCTGCTTGTGCGCACCGCTCGGAGCCGTTCCTGCCGTACGCAGACAGTCCTCGATCACGCCGTCGGGAATCGGCCGATCGGCAAACTGGCGCACGCTTCGACGACGGTTCATCTGCTCGAAGAACTCCCGCGCCCGGTGTCGCATGTCGTCCGGAGTCCGTTCCTGCCAGCCTTCCAGCCGCGTGAACCGTGGCTCGTCCATCGCTTTTCACCCCTTCAATTGCTCATCTTCGCTTCCAGCTTCAATCGGGATTCCCGACACAATCCGGGAATGCCTGTGTGTTCGCCAGCCACCGGGTCGACGAGCAGTGCGTCGGATTCGGCTCGGGACGGTTCCCTGCTCCACGAAGAACGCTAGATTGGCCATCGTGGATTCCAACGTGAGTACAGCAGTGCACCTCGACCGACTCAGCTGGCCCGAGGCAGCGGAGTGGTTCCGGGGCGATCCCCGGCTCCTGCTCCCCGTCGGGAGTTGCATGCAGCATGGACCGCATCTCCCACTGTCCACCGACACCGTAATCGTGGAGAGCCTCGCCCGGGATGTGGGAGCTCGCGCGGGCCTCCTTCTCGCCCCGACCCTGGCTTACGGTGTCGCCTGCGAGAAGGATCAGGCGTATGCCGGCACGGCGTCCCTGGATCGCAAGACCCTCCACCGGGTGCTGAACGAGCTTGTGGACACATGGGGCAAGCAGGGGCTCGAAGAGATCATCCTCCTCACCACCAACGGCTTTGCACGTAACATCCAGGCCCTGGCGATGGTGATGGCAGACACGGTTCGCGTCAGGGCGATCGACACGCACGCCCTCGACCTGTCCGTTTTTCTTGTCCAGGGCAATGCTCCGGAGCGTGGCGGAGAACTCGAGACCTCGCTACTGCTCTACCTGGAGCCCGAGCTGGTCAGACAGGAGTGGATCCTGGATTCCGTATCGGACACCGCTGCAGCGGGCGACGTCGGCGCGTCTGCCCCGATGCCGGGGTCTCCGGGTGTCGTCGGACGCCCCTCCCTCGCCTCGGCCGAGAAGGGACAGAGGATCTATGAGCACATCGTGGAGACGATCGCTGCGCGGCTCACAACGTGACCCGGTGAGGGGAACGGGCCGGAAATCGGACCACGGTGTCGGTCGGGCCCTGATCGCCGTGTGCCTGCTCGCCGTCAGCGCCGGCTCGTCACTCGCTCAGGATCCGTCGATGATCGACCAGGGGCGCTTCGAGATCCGGATTGGTGGAGCGGCGCGCGGACAGGAGTCGTTCGCGATTCGACGACAGGGAGAAGAGTACATGGCAGTGGGCCGGACGAGCCTCGAGGGGCAGGATCTCAGGGTCCTGTCGGCCGAAGTCGGGCTTCGCACGGACGCACGATACGTCCCGGTGCGTTACGAATTCCGCACCCTGCAGCGGCCCACTTCGACGACGATCGCCGTGCGGACAGGAAACCGGATCCGGGTCACGACGTCGAATCAGGAAGGCGAGCGCATGACGGAGTTGATGTTGGACCGCGAACTGGTCCTGATTCAAACCGGAGTGGCTCATCACTACTGGTTTCTCATCAAGCGGTTCGGGGAGGCCTCGGCCGGACAGGGCGGCACCGTGGACGCGCTCGCGCCGGACGGCGTGGAACGATCGTCGATCCGGCTCGATGAGGTCACCGAGGTCGACCTCACGCTTCCAGACGGGCGGGTGAGGGAAGCGAGACGATACGAAATGCAGATTGGAGAAACACGCCACATCGTGTGGGTCGAGCGGACAACCGGGCACGTGCTGCGGGCCGAGATCCCCGAGCGCGTCTGGGTGGCGATCCGGATCTACGATTCGACGGGCGGGGACCCGGAAAGCGCGGAGGACGGACCTTCCAGGGAGGACACATCATGAGTCAGCAGCTTCCATCTCTTCCCACGCGGATCGTGCAGGTGTTCATGGCCCCGGCCACCCTGTTCGATGAGCTGAAAGCAACTCCAAAGTGGATCGGCGCCGCGCTCGTGGTCGTCGGGCTGGGCCTCGTAGTCCAGGCGTTGATCCCGGCCGAGCTGATCCGGGAGATGGCGTTGTCGAGCCTGCCGAGCGACGCGCCCCCCGAGCAGGTCGCAGCGCTCGAGCAGTTCATGGGCGTCAGCAACGTCATCCGGTGGGTGGGCACGATCGTCTTCCCGATTCTCCTCATGCTGTTCGTCTCCGGGTTCATCCTGTTGGTGTGGAACGCCATCCTGGGAGGTGAGGCCGCGTTTCCGGCCGTGCTCGCGTGCACCGCCCATTCGTACATCGTGTGGGCCGCCGGTGGGTTGATCACGATTCCGCTCGTGCTTGCGCGTCAGGATCTCCGTACGACGTTTTCATTGCACCTCCTCACACCATGGCTCGATTCTGGCTCCTACGCTTACCGGTTCATGGCCGGTCTGAACCTGTTCGGAATCTGGACGATGATTCTGCTCGGAGTGGCGGTGAGTCGCCTCTACCCCAAGGTCTCCGCCACCAGTGCTTCCATCGTGATGGTCACCGCATATGTCGTGTTCAAGGCCATCCTCGCGATCTTCTCGCCGATGTGAGCGTAACAGTCAACGATCGGCGGCCCGGAAGTGTTTTCCTTCGCTGAGGGCAAGGTGGATCCTGAGCACTCCGGGTGTGCCGAAACCGAGTGGTGTGTCGGCTCGTACGTGAATGTGACCGCCTGTCGGCGGTGTAGACCCGGAACGTCAAACCAGCGGAAGAGATAGATGTCACGGGGAAAAAAGATCCTGATCGGCATCGGCGTCCTGGCCGTGCTCGCGATCATGACGGTCGTCGCCCTGCGGGGCGGACGAGACGGTGCCGTCGACGTGCGCACGGAAAATGTGTCGAGACGGGACCTCGTAGCGCGGGTTTCCGCCACGGGCTACCTCGAGCCGAAGCGCTCGGTCGATATCAGCGCCGACGTTTCCGGACGCATCGTGGAGCTCAAAGTGGAAGAGGGCGACGCGGTCACGGAAGGCGACCTTCTGCTCGTGATCGACCCCGCCCGGTTCGAAGCCGCCGTCCAGCGAGCGGAGGCCGGACTGGCCGAATCGGCCGCGCGGGAGACGCAGGCACGCGGCAACTACCAGCAGGCACAGCGTGACTGGGAGCGGATCCGGGACCTGAAGTCCCGGCTGCCGGAGATGGTGACGGAGACGGAATTCGAAATTTCCCGCACGACCGCCGAGGTGCAGAAGGCCCTGTGGGAGTCCGGCACCCACTCCGTCGAAATGGCACGGGCCAGCCTGAAGGAAACGCAGGACAACCTGGCCAAGACCGTGATCCGGGCCCCGATGAGCGGGCGCGTGACGAGACTCAACGTCGAAAAGGGCGAAACGGCGATCGTGGGCACGATGAACAACCCCGGAAGCCTGCTGATCACGGTCGCGGATCTGTCGGTGATGGAAGCCGTGATCGAGGTCGACGAGACCGATGTTCCCGAGATCGCCATCGGGGATTCGGTTTCCGTTTCGCTGGATGCATACCCGAACCGGGAATTCGTCGGCAGGGTGACGAAGATCGGCAACAGTTCCATCCGGCCCAGGAATCAGCAGGTGTCCAGCTCCGACCAGGCGATCGACTTCGAGGTCCGGGTGACACTCGAAGACAGCGGCGTCGAGCTCCGGCCGGATCTGTCGGCGTCGGCGGACATCATCACCGATGTTCGTCCCGACGCGCTGGCGATTCCGATCATCGCCCTCACGCTGATGGATCCGGGCGAGTTCGAGCGGCTCCCGAATGAACTCGAGGGTGAAGAAGCGATTGCCGAGACGACGGATAGCGATGAACCGGTCGAGGGAGTGTTCGTCGTCGACGGAGAGCTGGCGCGCTTCCGGCCGGTAGAGATCGGTGTGGCCGGAGACAACTACTTCGAGGTCCTGGAAGGTCTCGACGAGGGTGAGACCGTCGTGTCGGGAACCTACCAGGTGATTCGGGAGCTCAGCGACGGCGACCTCGTCAACCCCACGAGCTCCGACAGCACGAAGGCCACGGAAGAATGAGCGAGGAACAGCGGATGCAGACGAACGATAACGAGATCATCATACAGACCCACGATCTGAAGAAGCTGTATCAGATGGGCTCGGAGACGATCTACGCGCTGGCCGGTGTGGACATGAAAATCCGGCGCAATGAATACATAGCGATCATGGGGCCGTCGGGCTCCGGCAAGTCGACCCTGATGAACCTCATCGGCTGCCTCGATACGCCGACGGAGGGCGAGTACATCCTCAACGGCAAGCCGGTCCAGGGCCTGGATGACGACGAGCTCGCCAGGATTCGGAATCGCGAGATCGGCTTCGTGTTTCAGACATTCAACCTGCTGCCACGGGCAAGCGCGCTGCACAACGTCGAACTGCCCTTGATTTACGCCGGTGTGCCGTCCAGGGAGCGGCAGAAGAGGGCGCGAAACGCCCTCGCGCGTGTCGACCTCGCCGACCGGACGCATCACAAGCCGAATGAGCTGTCCGGCGGTCAGAGGCAGCGTGTCGCGATCGCCCGGGCGCTCGTGAACGACCCCTCGATCCTGCTGGCCGACGAGCCGACCGGAAACCTCGACTCGAAGACCTCGGCGGAGATCATGAGCGTGTTCGATGAACTCCACGCGACGGGGCAGACGATCATCGTAGTCACGCACGAGCCTCACATCGTCAAGCATGCGCACCGGGTCGTGACGCTGCGTGACGGCCTGATCGAGTCTCACAATGCCCGGGCCGACGGCCTGCTCGCCGGCGTCTGAGCAGAGAGACTCGGGAGAACCGGACGCGTGTACGTCTTCGAGGGAGTCTGGATCGCCCTGCAGCAGGTGTGGGCTCACAAGCTGAAGTCCGCCTTCACCCTGGTCGGAGTGACCATCGGAATCACCTTCCTGATCGCGGTGATCACCGTGGTGGAAGGCATGAACCGGTATGTCCAGGACGACTTCGCGGGGTCTCTGTTCGGCGTAAACACGTTTACGGTCGTCCGTCGCAGCCGGATCTCCACCGGATCCGAGACCGAGGAACGCCGCCGCCGGCAGGCCCGCAATCCGCACCTCACCTTGCGCGATGTCGAGGTGGTACGCTCGGCGGTACCGGATGCCTGGCGCTTCGCCTACAACGATGACCGGGGCTTCGACGAAGTCACCTACAAGGATCGTCGTCGTCGCAACATCCGGCTGATCGGTGGCTCGGACGGGTACGAGACACTGCAGGGATGGAAGATCGAGGACGGCCGGGGCCTCACGCCGCTGGACGAGCGCCGCAGTCTCAAGGTGGCCGTAATCGGAGCGGATATCGCGGAGAAGTTGTTCACCGACGTCTCACCGGTCGGCAAGCAGATCCGGCTCGGAGCCCACCGATTCGACGTCGTCGGGGTGTGGGAAAGGCAGGGCGGGCTCCTTGGCGTCATCCGGGACGCTTCGGTTCTCGTTCCGTTCTCGGTCTACCGTCAGACCTTCGCGCGGAATCCATCGTACGTCGGTGAGATCAGTGTGAAGATGCACAGCCTGGAAGAGATGACGGCGGCCCAGATCACGGTCGAAGGAGCGATGCGTACGGACCGCGAGCTCCGTCCCGGCGAGGAGAACAACTTCTGGATCCAGACGTCGAGCGAGCTGCTGGAGACGTGGGAGAAGATCAGCCGCATCCTGTTCGCGGCGGTTCCGGGCCTGGTCTCGATCTCGCTCGTAGTCGGCGGGATCGTGATCATGAACATCATGCTCCTCTCCGTCGCCGGGCGCATACGCGAGATCGGAATTCGCAAGGCGGTAGGCGCCAGGCGGCGGGACATCCTGATCCAGTTCCTCGCCGAGTCCTCGACGCTGTCGATCATCGGAGCGGCAATCGGGATCCTGCTCGGAATCGGGATCGCGATGGTCGTCGAGCGGTTCACCGTGATGCCGGCGTCCGTCCCTCCCTGGGCCATCGCCACGGGACTTACGCTGGGGCTGGTCGTGGGGGTCGGTTCGGGTCTTTACCCGGCGTATCGCGCGGCAAAGCAGGACCCGATCGTGGCGCTACGCAGTGAGTAGCCGACAGAAGGGGATGGGGCTGCTGGCGACGCTCCGCGAGGGGCTTCGCGTGGCTTTCGACTCGTTGCGGGCGAACAAGATCCGCAGCGGACTGACCATTCTCGGTGTGGCGATCGGGGTCCTCGTCGTGATGGCGATGGCCGCTGTAGTGCAGGGTCTCAACGACAGCTTCAGCGAGGCGCTGTCGTCGCGCGGCGTGACCACGTTCTACGTGTTTCACGCCCCGATCGGCGGCGGCGGAATGAACACGGGGCTCGAGGAGGAAGAGAACGAGTTCTTCAAGAACCAGCCGCTCGACCCGGCATGGACCGCGAAACTGAGTCGTCTTCCCGGAATCGAGAGCGTGAGCGCCCTGGCCGACCTCGGCGGGACCGGGTTTCACGCCTCGTCGGGAGATGATGACGTCCGGATCAGCCTGTATGCAGTGGATGCGAGCTATCTCGAGATCGACGGTGGAGACTTGATCGACGGTCGCTGGTTCACGGCAGTCGAGGACCAGCGGCGGGCGCCGGTGGCGGTGATCGACTCCCAGGTCGCGCTGGACCTGTTCGCCGGTGCCGATCCGCTCGGCAAGTACATCACGATCGGCCGGCCCGGTAACCGCAACGCCAGATTCAAGGTGATCGGACTGTATCGGCGTCCGCCGAACGTGTTTTCCAGCCTGGCGAGTCACTGGACGTACATCCCGTTCTCCGCCTCGCTGAAGTATCTCGATGTGTGGCAGCGGATGATCGCGTTCACGGTCCGCCCGGAGGAAGACGTGCCCCTGGACCAGGCGCTCGACGTCGTACGCGGGTCCATGCGCCAGATCCGAGGACTCAAGCCGGGCCAGGAAGACGATTTCCACCTGATCACGCAGGACGAATTCATCGACCTGTGGGGAAAACTCACCGGTGTGTTGTTCGCGGTCATGGTGGCGCTGTCGGGGGTCGGCCTGATGGTGGGAGGAGTCGGAGTGATCGGAATCATGATGATCTCGGTCACCGAACGGACGCGGGAAATCGGCCTCCGGAAAGCCGTGGGCGCGAGGCGAAGGGATCTCCTCCTGCAGTTCCTCGTCGAGGCCGCCACGCTCACCGCAGTCGGCGGCGCGATCGGCATGGCGCTGGGCGGAGGAGTGGTCTGGCTGGTGACGAGATTTACGCCGATTCCCGCCTCCGTCCCGCCGTGGGCGATCGCGCTCGCGCTTGCCGCATCGATTCTCACCGGCGTGGGGTTCGGCCTGTATCCGGCGGCCCGCGGCGCGGCGCTGGATCCGGTCGAAGCCCTCCGGTACGAATGATGAACACACCTCCGCTCGATATCCTCGCCATCGCTCCACACCCCGACGACGCCGAACTGCTGTGCGGCGGAGCCCTGGCCCGGTCCGCGGCGCTCGGGCGGCGAGTAGGGATCCTCGATCTCACGCGGGGCGAGACGGGCACCAGAGGAACGCCGGAGCAGCGAGAGGAAGAAGCAGTGAGGGCGGCACAGCTCCTTGGTGTCGCGGTGCGAGAGAACGCCGGGCTGCCCGATGCGGGGCTGTTCAACACAGACGCGATGCGATTCACTCTCGTCGCCGCCCTGCGCCGACTCCGCCCGCAGGTCGTGATCCTCCCGTTCCTCACCGGGCGTCACCCGGACCACCGGATCACGGCGGAGCTCGGCAGAGACGCCTGCTTCCTCTCAGGGCTGGGCAACTACGGCGACGCGGAGTTGCGCGCCACGGCCCCCCACCGGCCGACGAAGGTGATTCATGCGCTGGCATACCGCGAGGATCCGGTCAAGCCGACTTTCGTGGTCGGACTGACGGAGAATGAATTCGGGCAGAAGCTCGAGGCCATCCGCTGCTACGCTTCCCAGTTCGATGGCGCCACGAAGGCGGGCGAGCTGTTTCCCACCGGACAGCCATTGTTCGAACTGGTGGAGTCGCAGGCGCGGCACTACGGGTCGCTCGTTCGTCGTCCGTACGGAGAGCCGTTCTGGACGGCGGAGACGCTCGAAGTGGACGACCTGGCAACGCTCGGCGTCTTCTCGCTCTGAGCCACCACTACGACGCGCCTGAACGTGAATCGAGCAGCGACTTATCTCGACCATGCGGCCACTTCCCCGCTTCGTCCCGAAGCGCGGGCGGCCTGGGAGGCGTGCATTGGCTCGGCGGACTACAACCCCGCCTCGGCGCACAGATTCGGGCAGTCGGCACACGAGAGGCTGGAAACCGCCAGGGAGCAGCTGGCAGAGCTCGTGCACGCGAAACGCTCAGAGATCGTCTGGACGGCCGGCGGCACCCAGGCGGATAACCTGGCGATTCTCGGATTTACCCGGACTCATATGTCGGCCCGACCGCTGGTCGTAGTATCTGAGATCGAGCACAAGGCAGTCCTCGCTGCGGCTCGACGGGCCGAGATCGAAGGAGCGGAGCTTCGACTCCTGGGTGTCGACTACTCGGGTACCGTGGACCCGTCGGAGCTGGAAGATCTGCTATCCGGGGCAGAAGGCAGGCCGGCTCTCGTTTCGGTGCTGTGGGCGAACAACGAAGTCGGCGCGGTGCAGCCCGTCCGTGAGCTCTGCCGGATCGCCCACGAGCACGGGGCCCTGTTTCACACCGACGCCGTCCAGGCGCTCGGAAAGCTCCCCGTCTCACTCGAAGAAGTCCCGGCGGACCTGCTCAGCCTGACAGCACACAAGATCGGCGGTCCGGTGGGGATCGGATCGTTGATCGTTCGTGGTGACGTGGTGCTCGAGCCGCTCGCGTACGGAGGATCGCAGGAGGGCGGTCTGTGGCCCGGCACTCAGAATCCGCTTGGCGCGGCGGCATTCGCGGCGGCGGCGCGGGCTGCCGTCTCCGAGCTTCCCGACGCACGACCGCGCTGGCAGACGCTGAGGGAGAATCTCGAAGCTGATCTTCGCGCCGGCATAGACGGCCTCGTCGTTCACGCCGAACGGGCCCCGGAGCGGCTCCCGCAGCTGCTGAGCGTTGGTATCCCCGGTGCCGACGTCGCTACGCTGCTCATGACGCTGGATCTGTCGGGGTTCGCAGTCTCCAGCGGCTCCGCGTGCAGCAGCGGGAGCCAGGCCGGATCGCATGTGCTGGCCGCCATGGGCGTCGCCCCTGCCGGCAGCTATGCCGTGCTGCGGTTCAGCTTCGGCCCGTTTACCACGACGGACGAGGTGCAGCGAGCCGGAAAAGCCACGGTGGCTGCGGTGTCGCGAGCGCGGGCCGTGCCCGATGACTGAGCCGGCATCCACCGCGCCGCTTCCTCCCGGCGACGGTCGCTCTGTTCTCTGCGCCATGTCGGGCGGGGTGGATTCCAGCGTATCCGCGGCGATGCTGGTACACGCGGGCTGGCGCGTCGTCGGAGCCACGGTGAAGACCTTCTGCTACGGTGACGTCCCCGAGGGTGCACGGGTCTGTTGTGGCCTGGAGGGAATCGCCGACGCCCGGGCCGTCGCGGCACGACTCGGGATCCCCCACCAGGTCTTCGATCTCGAGGAAGCGTTCACGCGCGACGTGATCGATGATTTCGTGTCCGAATACGCTGCCGGACGGACACCGATTCCGTGCGTCCGGTGCAACAGCTTCACGAAATTCCGCGATCTCGTCCGCCGGGCGGACGCCCTCGACTGCGAGTTCCTGGCAACCGGCCACTATGCGCGCATCGTCCGAGCGCCCGATGGCTCCGCGCGTCTCGCCCGAGGCGAAGACGACCGTAAGGACCAGACATATTTCCTGTGGGGAATCGACCGGTCCGTGCTGGCCCGGCTGCTCCTTCCCGTGGGCGAGATGCGGAAGCCCGACGTCCGGGACGCAGCACGGGAGCTCGGGCTCGTGACGGCGGAGAAGCCGGAGAGCTTCGAGATCTGTTTCGTTCCGGACGGCGACTACGTGGGCGTGCTGAAGAGGCAGCTTCCGATGACCCATCCTGCCCTGCAGCCCGGCGCATTCGTCCTGGAGGACGGCACGGGGGTCGGACGGCACGACGGATTCGCGGGATTCACGGTGGGACAGAGAAAGGGACTGCCGGGCGGTTATCCGGGCCCGATGTTCGTCCTCGAGATTCGTCCGGCCACGCGGGAAGTCGTGATCGGTCCGCGTGACTCCCTGCGCAGGTCCTCGCTCGAAGCCGACGGCGCGAACTGGCTCGCTTCGATTCCCCGTCCGGGAACGGCCATCGGCGTCCGCATCCGGCACCAGGCACCGATCGTCTCCGCGACGGTCAGCCGGGCCGATCCGGACGGATTCGCCCTCGAGCTGCTGATCGAACAGGATGCGATCACGCCAGGCCAGAGCGCCGTGCTGTACCTGGAAGATGATACCGTGCTCGGTGGGGGAGTGATCTCCGGCGCCGGCTAGTGTCTCAGCTCTTCTGCTTCTACGAGCCGCTCGAGCGCTTCCTTGCCCTCGTCGGTCAGCCGGTCGGGCAGCCGGACGACGACCCTCACCAGCTGATCTCCGCGGGTCTCCCCCTTCTCGACACCCTGTCCCTTGATCCGGAACGTCGTCCCCGACTGCGTGCCGGCCGGGATCTTGAGCACGACCTTTCGATTGTCCGCGGTCCTGACCTTGACCTTCGATCCCATCATCGCCTGGGCCAGGTTGATCGGCACCTCGCATCGAAGGTCCAGGCCGTCGCGCTCGAAGAACGGGTCGTCCTTCACCTTGAACTTGACGAGCAGGTCTCCCGGTGGGCCTCCCTGCGGTCCTCGCTCTCCCTGCCCGGCGATCCGGAGACGCGATCCGTCGTCCACTCCGGAGGGAACGGTCACGCTGATCTTCCGCTTCTGGATCACCTCGCCCCGGCCACTGCAGGCGGGACAGAACTCCCTGGGAATCTTGCCCCGGCCAAGACAGGCCGGACACGGTCGTGGCACCGAGAACGATCCCTGTCCGAAAGTGATCGTTCCTCGCCCGCCGCACTCCGAACAGCTGTCGAGCTTTGACCCTGGCGCGGCGCCGGACCCGTCGCAGATGGCGCACTCTTCGTTGATCGGGATCGACAGCCTGACTTTCCCGCCGCGGACCGAAGTCCGGAACGAGATCTCGACCAGGTACTCTACATCATGGCCCCGGGTCGGACCTGCCGGTCGGTCGGCTCCCCGCTTTCCGAAGTCGAAGATCGAGCTGAAGATATCCCCCAACCCGCCCACGTCATCGAACCGGAAGGACCTCCCGTCCGCTCCTCCCGGCTGCCCTGCAGGCTGGCCCGCCCCGGGATGATAGCCGCCGGCGCCACCGAATCCTCCCAGGCCTCCGAATCGCCTTACCTGGTCGTACTTCCGCCGCTTGTCGGGGTCCGACAGAACGTCATACGCCGCCGCGATTTCCTTGAATTTCTCCGTGGCGGCCGGATTGTCCGGATTCGCGTCCGGGTGGTACTGCTTCGCCAGCTTCCGGTACGATTTCTTGATCTCCGCCGGCCTGGCGCCGGAGGTCACGCCAAGCGTGGCGTAGTAGTCCTTGGGTCGTGTGGGCATCAGGCCGTGATATCCTCGGCGGACCCAGTGCTTCCGTCACCGGTGCTCTCGTCACCGCCCTCGTCGCTCGGGTCGGTATCGGGCGCCTCCTGCCAGCGTCGGACTTCGACCTGTGCCGGGCGGACGAGCAGGTCTCCGAGCGAGTACCCCTCCACAAACACGCGGGAGATCGTTTCGTCTTCCTCGGCGTGCAGCGCTTCGGTCGTCATCAAGGCCTGGTGCAACTCGGGATCGAACACCGCGTTCTCAGCCTCGAACTGCTGCACGCCATGTTCTTCGAGCGCCTTGGCGAGGTTGCGGAGAATGAGATCGAGGCCCTGGTCCAACGCCTCGACACTCGTGGATTCGTTTGGAATGTCCCGCCAGCGTGCGAGATCATCGAGCGTCGGAAGCACCGATCGAGCTATGTCTGCCTGGGCCAGCGCCCGAAGTTTCAACTGCTCCTGCCTCGTGCGGCGGCGAAAATTGTCGAACTCAGCCGCGAGACGCAGGTGGCGGTCATTCAGCTCAGCGATTTCGATCCGGGCTTCCTCGAGCTCGGCCAGCAGCACCTCCGCTTCAGGCAGGGCCTCGAGAGCTCCGCCCGCCGCATCGATACCGTCGGTACTGTCCCCTTCATACTGTCCGTCGACGTCCGTAACCGTGGGCTCCTGTGCCTGTCCGGAGCCCGGGTCCGACGGATCCTCGGGTTTCCTGCGAATCACCCTGTCCTCCAATGTTCGGTCATCAGTCCATCGTTCCGTCGGTCATTCGCTGCTCGAGCCACCCCCGCAGGTCCGCCAGTGCCTCCTCTGCCCGGGGGTCGAAATACAGCGCATGGAACGCGCCCTCGTACTCGATCACTTCCGGACGGGACGCGAGGCGAGCCCCGAAGTCCCGCGCGGCGGGATTACTCACGACCGTATCGCTTCCAGCCAGCTGCAACAACACCGGGACTCGCAGCCGGTGTGCGTCGGAAAGCAGCCGGGGCGAGGCGCGCTGCATCTCGCCCCACAGGCGGGCGCTGATGCGGTGGTGAACAAGCGGATCTTCCTCGTACACCCGCTGATCCGACTCCCGGCGGAACAAATCCTCGACAGTCAGGCCGTTATCCATCGTCAGTGCCGGGACCATTCGATCCGCAGCCGCGCCGAGTGACCGCTTCCAGCCGGGAATCGACATCTCCGTCTCGACGAACGGGCTCACGAACACCACCCCGCGCAGTCCATCCGGAGCGAACGCTTCCGCGTACCGTCCGACGACGAGTCCCCCTAACGAGTGCCCGACCAGGAACGTGGCCCGGCCGGCGGTCTCCCTCCCGGCCCTGCGTCTCAATCGGTCCAGATCGCGCAAAAAGCAGGCGAAGTCGGATACATGACCGCGTCTTCCCTGCGACCGCCCGTGTCCCCTCAGATCGATCGCGTACAGGTCGAGGTCGAGTGTTCCCACGACTTCCGCGAGCCTGTCGTAACGGCCACCGTGCTCTCCCAGGCCATGAACGAACAGAACGCATCCGGCCGGGTCCGCAACCTCCCACGCCCGATAGAACACCCGGACGCCACCCGTTCCCTCGAGATAGCCGACGGCGGGTTCAGTCATCAGGTTCACCGACAGCTCGTGCGAGCAAGTCGAGAGCTGCGTGAACAGAGGCCGATCTGATTTCCGCCCGATCGCCGGGGAACAGGTAACGCTCGCATCGCGCGGAATCCTGCCCCGGTCCGGAAGTTCCGATCCACACGGTCCCGACGGGTTTGTCCGGGTCGCCGCCGTCCGGACCCGCGACTCCGGTGATCGCGACCCCCCAATCGGCTTTCGTAGCGCGTTTCACGCCGATGGCCATCGCTACCGCCACATCAGAGGAAACCGCTCCCCGGGTCTCGACCACGGAGGGAGAAACCCCCAGGAGCCCGATCTTCACTGAATTCGCGTAAGCGATCACCCCCCCCACGAATACCTTCGACGAGCCGGGGACCGTGGTCAGGGCGACCCCGAGGCCACCTCCTGTACAACTCTCGGCCACGGCCAGGGTCCGGCCCTGTCGGGCGAGTGTGGTGAGGATTTCGAGGACATGCTCGTCGGTGCGCGGCTCGTGATCGGTCAAGCGGAAGACTCCCGCGGGATATTCCGGAACGCACCGATGTAAACGACGAGTGATGCAACAGTGAGTGCCAGGGCCACGATCAGCGAGATCGTCGTGAACCAACCGTTCAGGCCTTCCCAGAATCTCGCGAACCCGCCGCTCCAGCCTCGCTCGATTGCCGCCGTTCGGAATGTAAGCCAGACGATCATCGAACCGCTGAACACACTCTGCGCGAAAGCCTTGTACTTGCCGATCGGCATCGCGGGAACGACCGTTCCCCTCCGGGCCGCACGGGTGCGCAGAAACGTGATGAAAATCTCTCTTCCGAAGAACACGACGAGCGTCCACAACGGGATGCCCCCGAATATCGGCAACCCGCCAAGCTCCGGCTGGTTGTTGGTCAGAATCCAGAATGGAACGAGTGTGGCAACGAGCAGGAGCTTGTCGGCGACTGGATCGACGAGCTTGCCGAAGTCCGTGATCTCCCCCCGCCGACGCGCGAGCGCACCGTCCACCAGATCCGACAGGGCCGCCACGAGGAACACGATGAATGCCACGAGACGGGCGGACGCACGCGGCTGCAGCAGAAGCGCGGCCACGAGCGGCGCGAGGATCACCCGCAATGTCGTAATCGCGTTCGGAAGATTCACCTGTTGAGACACGGTCACCTCATCACGCCAGCGCCCGGACGACCTGCTCGGAAACCGCCGTCACAGCTTCGACGATTCCCTGCCGACGGGTGGCCACCGTCGCGTACGCAGGTGCCCCCTGTGGATTCACGGCTCGATTGAGCTCGTCCTCCGACACCGCATCGGGAAGGTCCCGCTTGTTGTGCTGGAATACGACCGGCATGGACGCCGCCTGACCGAGGAGTTCGAGGTCAGCCCGCAGCGCCGCAAGAGCTTCCCGGTTCGCCTCCATGCGCTCGGGAGAGGAGTCGGCGACAAAGATCACGCCATCCGCTCCACGGAGCACCGTCTGGCGGACTTCGGACCGACCCGGGTCGCCCGGAGCCGAGAGAAGTTGAAGCCGGATGCTGCGTCCCTCCAACGTCCCCAGCTCGATCGTGAGGAGATCGAAGAACAGGGTGCTTCCGTCCGACTCGGTCGGCGCAAGGATCGGCCCGTGAGTGTCCGGGGCGAGCTGGTCATGAAGAGCCCGGATCGTTGTAGACTTCCCGCTTCCCGCAGGGCCCACATACACGACCTTGCAGTCGATTTCCGGCATCGACTCCCGCCGGTCGGCCATCGGCTTCAGGCACCCTCGGCGACGGCGAGTTCCTGCTCCATTCCGGCCAGCACGGCCGAGGCCCGCTTGCGCAGGAGCGGCTTGTCCTCCCACGCGAGGTAGTCCCGCAGCAGAAGCACGTTGTCAACGCCGGGATGGTTCCGCAGGAAGCCGAGCGCTGCCAGCCGCCGGAGCGGTTGTGAGCTGAACAGGTCCCGCTGGTGCCGAGCCATCTGATCGTGAGCGAGCAACACCCCGAGACCTCCGACCAGGGCGACTCCCGCCAGCACCGCGGCGCCGATCCTCACGGCCTTCCAGGCGATGTCGTCAGACTCTTCTCTCACAATAATGATCTTGTCAGTCATTCACATCTCCCGGCGTCCCGAGAACGCCTCGGCGATCGTCACACCATCCGCGTACTCCAGATCACCCCCTACCGGCAGACCTCGTGCCAGCCGGGTGACCCGCAATCCGTCGACCTCCCCGACGAGGCGGAACAGGTACGCGGCGGTCGCTTCACCTTCGACGCTCGGGTTCGTGGCAATGATGAGTTCCCCGACACCGTCCTGGAGACGTCGCATCAGGGACGCAATGTTCAAGTCATCCGGTCCGACTCCATCCAGCGGCGACAGGTGCCCGCCCAACACGTGATAGCGGCCCCTGAACTGCCCCGACCCTTCGATCGCAGGGACGTCCGAGGCTTCCTCGACCACGCATATCGAGCCCGCTTCCCGGCGCGGATTCCGGCATAACTCACACGGATCCTCCGTACTCAGGTTGCCGCACTCCGTGCAAGGAACCACCTCGGCGATCACGCGCGAGATCGCATCCGCGAGGCGCCGACCGTCTTCCGGAGATCCTTTCAGAAGAAAATAGGTCAGGCGTTGCGCCGTTTTGCGGCCAATTCCGGGCAGACGGGAAAACTCACGTACAAGCGACTCGATCGCCGACACGCGCTTGCTCGATCCCTCAGCCCAGGAGCGAGCCCAGGTCGGGCATCTGCATCCCGCCTGTAGCCTGTCGCATCTCGGTCTCCATCCGCTCGTGGGACCTGCGCTGAGCTTCCGACATGGCCGCGACCACGAGGTCTTCGAGCATTTCGACGTCACTCGGATCCACTGCTGAGGGATCGATGCGGATGGAGCGAATCGTCCCCTTTCCATCCACCGTCACCTCTACGAGGCCTCCACCACTGGAGACCGTCATGGTCTCCTGCTCCAGTTTCTGCTGGATCTCGGCGAGCCGGGACTGCATCTGCTGGCCGAGCTGAAAAAGCTGCTGAAGCTGATTCTCTTTATCCACGCCGCGGTCACTCCTTGATCTTGAGGTCGAGTGTTTGTACCGCTTCCCGCAACCGTGGGTCCGTATCCATCATTTGCTCGAGCTTCTGGTCACGCGCGACTTCGGCGGTGACTCGTCGACGCGGACCGGCATCGTCGATCACGAACTCGAGCTTGTCCGGTGCCACTCCGATTCGCCCCCCGAGTTCCGCCCGGAATCCGGCCGAGCGCACTCGATCGTCCAGAAACGCCGCCAGGTCCTGGGCCAGGCCCGGCGGCACCCCCAGCTTCAGTACCGCACCTTCCAACTCGCGGACGGTGGCGCCTCGCAGTCCGATCGCCTCTCCTCCGAGCCCTTTCCCCTTGGCCGCCTCGATCACTTCCATCCACATAGCCCGCAGCGCCGGCGCATCGGCCGGCGAAGGCGGATCGGCATCCGGTTCCTCAGATCCCGCCTTCGGCGTCGAAGGATCCGCTTCCACCTTCGGCGTCGGAGGGTCTTCGTCCGCCTTCGGCGTCGGAGGGTCTGCGCTCGGCTTTGGTGTCGGACGGTCCGGTTTGCTCTTCCCGGTCGGACGACGCGGGCGCTTCGGCTGCCGGATCGATTCCACTCTCTTCGGAATGCCGCCGGTTGGATCTTCCAACAGCCCCAGCATCTCGTCGATACCGATCGATGCCTCCAGGCTGGCCAGTCGCAGGAGAAGCACCTCGAGCTGAATCCGAGGCTGGGAACTCCGGCGGAACCTCCCGGAGGCCTCGAAGTCCGCTGTGGCGGTGAGCATTCGGAGCAACTCCTCGACTCGGAATTGCTCTGCCGCGTCGGCGAACGCCTGGCGCGTCTCCTCCGGCAACTCCGGCAGCTCTGCACCGGGATCGAGACGGATCGCCAGCAGCATTCGCAGAGTCTCGCCAAGCCCCCGCGCGAATTCAGCCAGGTCGTATCCATCGTCGAGCAACGCCTGGACGAACGGGAACACTGCCGCCCGGTCTCCGGCAATGGCGAACGAGAAGAAGTCCAGGAATTTCTCCTCCTCGACCAGGCCGAGCATGCGCCGCACATCTTCGAGTCGCACGGAATCGCCCGAAAACGAGAGTACCTGGTCGAGCAGCGACAACGCGTCGCGAACTCCGCCGTCCGCTCGACGGGCGATCTGCAGCAGCGCGGCGTCTTCCGCCTCCACTCCCTCGCGTTGCAGCACCTCGCGTAACCGTCCGAGCAGGTCGGGCACCGTGACTCGATGAAAGTCGAATCGCTGCACTCGTGAAAGGACCGGCGAGGCCGACTGCTTGATCTTGTTCGGCTCAGTCGTCGCGAACACGAAGATCACGCGTGGAGGCGGTTCTTCGAGGATCTTGAGCAGCGCATTCCAGGCATCCCTGGTGAGCATGTGGGCTTCGTCGACAATGTAGATCTTATGGCGATTCTCGTCCGACGGCGCGTACATCGCCCGTTCCCGCAGGTCGCGGGCGTCGTCCACCCCTCGATTGCTCGCGGCATCGATCTCGACCACGTCGAGCGAGGTTCGGCCGGACCAGATCGACTCACACGACTCACACACACCGCACGGCTCTCCGCCGGAGCGCTCCGGACAGTTGAGGGCCATGGCCAGCACGCGAGCAGCCGTCGTTTTCCCGATTCCTCGGGGTCCGCTGAACAGGTACGCGTGCGCGGTTCTCCCGTTCTCCACCGCAGCGCGGAGAGTCGAAGCGACGTGGTCCTGTCCGACAAGCTCGGAGAATTGGCGGGGTCGATGGCTGCGTGCGAGCGCGGTTCGATACATGCGGGCCAAGCTACGTGTCGGGCCAGATCGATGAAAGCCGATCGAGCGGATTCGGGAGGGTGCGAAGACCCGGGCTGACCGCGGCGACCTTTACACGCTTACCGCTGCTACCTTCACGGTCCTGACGGGATTCACGCGCGCCGGCCCCGCGGGCCCGGGAAGCGGTAAATTACGCTCGACCAGTGGAGCGGTCAAACTCTCGGCAGCCGTCGACCAGAGGATCACGATTCGTCGCTCTGGAATGCGTCGGGCCAGTGCTCGACCAGCGGTGCACCACCTGCTGCGAGCGTCACTTCTACGATATCGAACCGGAAATCCCGTCCCTCTCCGGGACGAGTTGCGATCCACGCGGCCGCGGCACGCACCAGCTTTCGTCGTTTCGAAGCATTCACGGCCGCGGCCGGGGAACCCCCGGGTCCCAACCGCCTCGTCTTTACCTCCACGAACGCGATCGTCAGCCCGTCCCGCACTATCAGGTCGATCTCGTTCCGGCCCTGTCTCCAGTTTCGGTCCAGCACGCGCATGCCGCGCCGCTCCAGCCAGCGCGCAGCGAGTTCCTCACCAGCCCGTCCCGTATCGTTCATCCCGGTCCACGAATCCTGTTTCACGAGTCACTCGACATTATGGGTGTCCGGGGGGGAACAACGGGCTGTCAACCTGAACGACCGGAGGGAACGCGATCGTGCCCGATTCAGGTCGGGAAGCGCCGGGTCCAGCCCTCGTGGGCAAGCTCGACCTGTCCCGACCAGCCCGCCTCGCTCACGAGCCGTGGCACATCGGCTGCCCGTCGAAACTGCGGATACACGTGGGTGAGGAGGAGGAATGCAGGATCGGAGGCGGCGGCGAGACGAGCTGCCGAACCGGGAGAGAGGTGTGTGTCGATCGCGTGAGAATCCGGGAGTGAGCACTCGCATACGAGCAACTCCGCACCGGAGCAGAAGCCGGGCAGCGAATCCGAAGGACCCGTGTCACCGGTGTATACGATCGTGCATTCCGGCAACTCGATGCGAAGCGCACGACTCTCGTCTGTATGCGGAGTGGAGTGCGTTCGCAGCACAAGCTCGGCCCCCAGCTCGTCCGAACAGCCGGCCACGGTCTCGTGTACCCGCAATTCGAATCCCGGGTTGAGCACATACTCGCCATACGCATCAGACAGATGATCGAAAAACACTGCGGTCCCGGGAGGGCCCCAGATGTCGAGCGGCTCGCTTCGCCGGTCCGGAAGCAGTCCGTAGGTGAGCGCGAACAGAAGCCCCGGTATCGCTCCCGTATGATCCGCGTGGAAGTGCGTCAGCGCCACATCGGTGACTGCATGCCACGGCAGTCCGGTGCGGGCCATCGCCTGCAGACTCCCGGGCCCGCAGTCGAGCAGAAGTCGGTTCGGACCCGACTCCAGCCAGTAGGCGGAACAGGCGCGGTCGGACTCGGGAACCACCGTTCCACAGCCGATCACTGCGAACCGGCTGGAACCACTTCCGGCCGACGCTCGGCGGGTCAAGCCACCTGTCCCCTGGGAAGATCCTTCAGATCAAGAGCCACAAGCTTGCTCACACCCGGCTCCTGCATCGTCACGCCGTACACATGGTCGGCAGCCTCGATCGTTCGAGAGTTGTGGGTGATCACGATGAACTGAGTGTCATCCTTGAACCGCTCGAGCATCGCCGTGAACCGACCGATGTTCGACTCATCCAGGGGAGCGTCCACTTCGTCCATCACGCAGAACGGGCTCGGTTTGGCCAGGTAAATCGCGAACAGCAGCGCCAGTGCCGTGAGCGCTCTCTCGCCACCAGACAACAGGTGGATCCGCTGCGTTCGCTTGCCGCGCGGGCTGGCCGATATCTCGATCGGTGAATCGAGCGGGTCGTTGGCATCCTCGAGCCATACGTCCGCCTCTCCGCCCTCGAACAGCGTGACGAAGATCCGACGGAAGTTCTCCCGTACCTGCTGGAACACTTCCTGAAACGCTACGGATGCCGCCTCGTTGATCCGCTGGATCGAGTCCAGCAGGTCTCCGCGCGCGGCCTCGAGATCCCCCTTCTGTCCCTCCAGGAACTCCAGTCGCTCTCTCTCCTCGTCGTGTTCAGCGGCGGCGAGAAGATTCACCGGCCCGACGGATACCAGCTTCTGCCGAATCTGCTCCAGTTCGTGCGCCCAGTCATCAACTGTTCCCTGGTCCGGCCTCTCGGTCCGGTCGAGGAGCGACTCGAACTCTTCCTCCCACTCCGCCTCCAGTCGCTCTCGAACCGTCGCGCGCAGACCCCGCATGCGCGTGGACTCGAGTTCCAGCTCGTGAAGGTGCTCGCTCGATGCGCGTTCGCGCTGCCGCAGCTCCCGCAATTCGGTCTCGCGTCGGTCTACATCGCTCCGGCTCTCGTCGAGAAGCTCCTGCGCCTTCCGGAGTCCGTCGTCCAGGCCCGAGCGCTCTTCGAACAGAGAATGCAGGACTTCCTCGCTTCCGCCCAGCTCTTCCTGTCCCCGCTCGATCGAAGCCTCCAGTTCCGCCCTCTCGCTCTGCAGGCGCGCGTCCCGCTGCTCGATATCCTGGCGGAACTCCTCCGTCCGGCGGGCTCGATCGGCGGCCGCGGCGGAGCGGGCTTCCTGACGCGCGATATCAAGACGCAGCTGCTGCAGAGTGCCAGCTTCCCTTTCCCACTCCGCCGTTGCGCCGAGCCGCTCCCCTCTGTGTCCACCCAGCGCCGACTCGATCGCCGCTCTCCGTTCCTCGAGCGCGGCCATCCGCTCCACGTCACGCTCCCGCGCCGGGTCCTCTTCCGCGAGATTGTCGCGCAACTCCGATATCCGATCGTCCAGCTCCTCCAGATTCCTGCGCGTTCGATCCAGCCGCTCGGCGATCGCCTCTCGCAGCGCCTCCTGCCGCCTGGAATCCGTCGCCGCAGACTCCAGCTCGCGCTCCGTAACCGCTGCACGGTCGGTAAGCTCGGCTGCTTCGCCGGCCAGGGACTCGCGAGCGGTCCGTACCTCGCCGATCTCTCCCTCCAGGGCCGCCTTCCGATCCGCGAGCTCCGCGAGTTTCGTCCTTCGACGCAGCACACCCTTGCCACTGGACGGCTGCCCAAGCCTCACGACTCCGAGGGCATCCTGACCGCTGCCGTCAGACATCACCCACGGAGTATCCGATGGAGAGAACTCCTGTTCGCCGGAGGATACGCCCGCGAGCAACGTGCGCGCCCAGCTCGCCCCTGCACCCCGGACCTCGACGAGATCGACCAGTCCCCCCTCGGCCGAGGCACCTCCCCGCGGTCCCGGATCGAGGGGCAACAGCACCAGTCCCTCGCCGTCCTCCTGGGTCGATAGCCAATCGCGAACCTGGAGCACCGAGTCCCAGTTCTCGACCACGACTCCATGGAGCAGAGGTCCCAGGTGAGACTCGACCGCTGCGGCGGCGGCAGCCGGCACGGTGAGAAACTCGGCGAGAACGCCATGCACAAGGTCTGATACGTCCGGATCCTGGAGCAGCCGGGAGACGATAGAGGGCAAATCACCGCCCGACGTGAGCATCGACGTCAGCGCGTCTGCGCGAGCCTTGACTGATGCGAGCTCGCCCTCGAGCGAAGTGATCCGATCCCGAAGCTCGCCGCTCCGCTCCCGTGACTCGCGCTCGGCAACCCGCTCCTTGCCGAGACGATCCTCGAGAACCGCTCGTTCCGCCTCCGAATCCAGTGCCGCTTGCTGCTGCTCGGCGAGGCCTGAACTCAAGGCGGTCTCGGATTCGTCCACCTCTGTCCGCTCCGAGAGGCGTCGCTCGAGATCTTTCCGGCGCTCACGGTTCCGTTCTCTGAGCGCCTCACCCGCCGCGCCAGTGGAGCCGATCTCGGCCAACAGGGAGGCCAGACTCTCCCGGGCAGAGCCCTCCTCCTGTTCGACGTCCAATCGTCGTTCACGGAGTCGTTCGACTGCAGTTGCCAGCTCCGCTTCCCCGGACTGGAGCCGCTGAAGATCATCGTTCGCGCTTTCAGCCGCGTTTTCTGCCTCCGACAACTCTGCCGTCAGGGAGTCCGTGCGCTCCTGCAGCCCCTCTCGTTCCAACCGGATCGACTCGATCCTCGCCAGGGCCGCCGTGACACGCTCATCGGTCACGAGTCGTCGCCTCTCGAGTTCTTCCAGTCGATTCCGCACTTCCTCCAGCCTGGAGGCCCGGGCGCTCCGGTCCTGCTCCCGTTCGACGAAGGCGATTCTGAGGGCCTGGTGCTCGGTTTCCCTGGTGGCGAGCAGGGCCTCGAGTTCCGGTCGAACGCGGCGGGCGTCCACGAGCCCGGCGTCCACCTCGCTGAGCCGCTGCTCGAGAGCACTGAGTCGCTCGTCCGCGACGGCGACCTCGAGCTGAAGCCGACGTTCCCGCAGCTCTCCGTAACGCTTCGCGCGACCCTTCTGACGTGCCAGAGAGCGGACCTTGGAACCCACCTCGCCGATCACGTCCGCGAGCCGATGCAGATCCTGCTCCGCCTGCTCCAGCCTGCGAAGCGCCGTGCGCCGTCGGTCCTTGTACCGACCGACTTCCGCCGCTTCCTCGAACAGGGATCTGCGTTCCTCGGCCCTGTCGCTGAGAATCGCATCGATCATCCTCCCCTCGATGATCGAGTAGGCATTCGCGCCGAGACCCGTATCCCTGCACAGGTCCTGGATGTCGCGGAGACGGACCGTCTGATCGTTGAGCGAATAAATGCTCTCGCCGCCACGCAGCACGGTTCGACCGATCACGACTTCGGGGTATGCGACAGGCAGGATGCCGTCTTCGTTGGACAGTTCCAGACTCACCTCGGCCCGGTGGATCGGTTTCCGCTGCAGCGTCCCCTGGAAGATCGCTTCCTCCATCCGGCTGCCACGGATCGCGGAGGGACGCTGTTCCCCGAGCACCCAGCGAAGAGCGTCCGAGATGTTCGACTTGCCGCAACCGTTCGGCCCGACGATCGCCGTGATTCCGCCGTGGAACTCGACTTTCGTCTTATCGGCGAACGACTTGAAGCCGTTCAACGTGAGCGAGCGGATCTTCACCGAGTCCTTCCCTTCCGGGTCACGAGTCGGGCAGTCTCACCAGCATCTTCGAGGGCCCGTCCGAGCACCTCAGCGGCCTGATCAGATTCATACGCACCGGAATAGACCCGGTAATTCGGCTCCTGCTCGGTTCCACCCTCCAGTCTGTATGCCGGAATCCCTGCCTCCTGAAGCTCATCGATGCGCCGGTCTGCTTCCCGGCGCTCACTGTACGTACCGAGCTCGTAAGAAAACCGAACGGGCCGGACGTCCCATGCGCGAAGCTGCTCCTTCGCTCCCGCATCCACCAGCTCCCGCATCAGCGCTTCCGCTCCCAGTCGATCCTCGCGTGCCCCGGCGAGAATCCGGTAGTACGTACGCCCGCGGATCGGAGTAGGCGCGACAAACAACAGCAACTCATCCATGCTCAGCTCGCGAAGCTGCCGGTTCGCATCCTCCGGCAACGCGAAGCTGGCCACGAGGACGGAATACGGGAGATCCGGTCCCGAAAACTCTGACTCGGCAGAGATCGCGCCCGAGTCGCCAGCTTCGGCCTCCGGTTCGGCAGCTCGCGCCGAGGACTGTACGTCGGTCTCCAGGCCCACGTCCGCTGCCACGACAGCGGGAGCCCCACCATCTGACCCCGCCTGGTTGCCGCCCGCTTCCCGTTTGTCGAAGGACCCCCAGGCGAGCCACGCAAGCATCAGCCCTGCCGCGACCCCGAGCCAGGGTGCCCAGGCCGGGACGCTTCCCCTCCGGTCTGAAGACTTCTCGTCAACCCGCGCGGGTGAGTCCAACGTCTCGGCTGACACAGTCGGATCCGGCTCCTCCGCTCCCGATTGTGTCGACGCTTCCCGCGCCGTGGAGGGCCGCTCCACCCTGGCCAGCAGAGGAGCTCCCACCGTCAGCGCCAGATCTTCGACTTCGCCGATCGCGATGCACCCGTCGACCGGGAGGTCGTGGTCCGGGCCCGGTCCCCCATCCTCGTCGAGGGCTTCTTCGGCCACGTACAGGAGCAGTGTGCCGCCGTGCTCTGCTACACGCCGCAGAAGGCTCCGGAATGCAGGGATCTCGCGCAGACGGCCCAATGGGAGCGCCGGCGTCCCGGCGGGCAGATAAGCGAATGACTGCCGGGGGGCGGATCGGGCAATCGCGGAAACGGTCATCTCCCCGGACAGCGCCACAGTCAGACCGGGAAGGTCCGCGGCTTCCATCAGTCCGTCCAGCTCGGTGGCTCCGGGAATCGTATTGGCAAGAAACGTTCGACCCCGTCTTCTGCCTACGATGTCTGCCAGACCGACGGCGACTCCGGCCGCCCATGCGCCGCCACCGCGCTCCCGCACGAGCGCCACCACGGACGTGCCCTCGGGCAGCCAGTGGGTGCCCTCGCCGATTCCGCCGCGCGGCGTCGCTTCATCGCGGGCCAGGTTCGAATCTCCCGACGCTGGGCCGGACTTGCTGTCAGGAATCGGCATTGATTCCCGTCACCCAGCTTTGCAACTGCCTCTCTCGCTGCAGCTGCCGAGCCGCGGCATCCGCCTCGGCGCGTGTCGCGTACGGTCCAACGAGGCCACGATACCAGTCTTCGCCGGCGCGATCTGCGATCGACTGCACCTGGACCGGGAACCCCGCTGCTCCGAGATCGCTCACGAGCGCGTCGATGCCGTCTCTCTGACGAGCTGAACCCACGATGGCGTAGTAGCCGACTGGAACGTCCGGTGGAATGGCCCGCTCGGTTACCGGTTGGTCGCCCTCCGCCTCGGGCCCGGTCACGTCCGGCGCAGGGCGGCCGGGGGAGACGGCCAGTGGACGACCCTCGAGTTCATCGACGAAGCCGCGGGGAATCGGAGTCCAGCGAACAGGCAGCCACGCGGCACTGGCCGTTACCTCGAGCGGATCTCCCTCGATCCGGCCGTCGGGGCCCACCAGTGACACTGCACCGCCGGTTCGAGACACTACGAACCCGTCCGGCAGGCCAAGTGGCAGATCCGCACCCCAGTCTCCGGGAATCAGAACCATGTGTCCGTCGTCCGCTTCGATGCGCCACGTCCGTTCACCATCGAACACGAGGAGGTATTCACCGAACAAGCTGGGGCGAATCTCTACCGGAGGCCGATCGAGGCGGGCGAGCGAGCGCGTGGTAAACGAGAATCGATTGATAACCACGACACCCGGGGGATCGCTGACGCCGGCATACAACTCGTGTGACGAGGGCGAAGCCGCGAGGGCCGTAACGTCTCCGTCGAGCTCCACTCGGCCGGCCGTCTCCATCGGTTCCACCGTGAGGACTTGCACCGACCTGCCGTCCTCGGAATCGACGAAGACCAGTCTGCGGCCCCACGCCGTCACCAGACCCGGTCCGCGTACTGCAACACTGGCTTCACCGGAGGGTTCTTCCGCTCCGTGCGGCACGAGCCACAACTCCGGCCCCGGACGCAACACCACGATGCCATCGTGCACGGCGGCAGCCCAATCGACCGCGCCGCCGACATCGTAGCGCCAGGCCCGATCGGGAAGCACTGCGAGGATCTCTCCACTCGCGCCGTTGACGAAAACGCCACCCTGATCGGAGCCCACCCATCTGACCGCCTCTCCCTGCAGACGATCGAGTGTTTCGACGGCATCGGCCGCCGGATCGAATCGGGAGACCGATCCATCTCCGGACCTCAAGACGACCGAAGAACCGCCGACCGAGCGGACTTCATCGAACGCTGGGAGCTCCGTCTCGCTCTCCCACGCGGTCTCCCGTGGATTGCGCATCGGCCGGAGAGTGGCTGTTCCACCCGAGGGGTCCAGCACGAGAACGCCCCACTCGTCGAGCGTCGACCCGACCACGAGCTCCGTACCATGAAGCTCCGGAGCCCGGCTGCCTGTCCCGTCGGTCGACTCACCTCCCCCACCGCATGCTGCCGCGAAGAGTACCCCTGTGAGGACTCGAAATCCGAGATTCTGTCGATGATATCGCGTCAAGTGGCGCGCCTCTGCGAAGTTGCGTCTGGCCAGGTCAATACTCCACCCCGGACACCCGGCCGCGGCAAACTGCTCAGCGGAACGACGACCCGCAAGAAAGGCCGTCGCCTCACCTCCGTCCACGCCCGATGTACAGGGAGAGATTCAGAAGATCTGTCCGAGCGAGATCGACCAGATACTGCGCCCGAAACGGGACCCGCGACCCGGGGCCATCGCGAAATCGAGCCTCAGAATGGCGAAGAACAGGTTGAGCCGGAGTCCAACCCCATAGCTGGCGAGCGGCTCGCGGTACAGCACGATGTCCTGGCCCGGCTTGCGGTTCCATGTGAGAGTCGAGAATCCAGGAGTCCAGGCGACGCCGATGTCGAAGAAGAAGGCGGCATCGATCGGGGGAAAATTCATCGGCAACCAGGCGTCCTTGATCGAGTTGAGAACCGGAACCCGAATTTCGGAATTGAGAAGAAGCACACTGGAACCGATCAACTGTGTCTGGGCGGGACAGAAGAAGTCGAGTGCCGTCTCGGCCTTCGAAAGCTGGCACTCGAGGGCACCATAGGACCCGACGTCGTATCCACGCAGATAGTACGGACCGCCCCAGGCAAGCTCGAATTCCCGCGCGTCCTCGTTGCTCGAAGTACTGAGTCGAGTAAACGAAAGGAAACGCTGAGCGAACAGCAACGGACCGAACAGCGGTGTGTAATGCCGCACATCCGCGATGACATCCGCCAGGTTCAGGTCTCCGATCGACGAAGAGACGCTCAAGCGCAGTCGTCGCCCGCCGATCGCGCCGGTGAATCCCCCGAGCGAGTTGTCGAACATGTAGCTCATGGAGGGCTTCACGAATGCTCGCGTCGGCCCGTCGAGCGTGAACGAGAAGTTATCGTTGCTCTCCAGTACCAGGCCCCGCAGCACCAGGTCGGTCTGAATGCTGGATGCTTCGATATTGAAGTCCACTCTGGAGAATGTGCTGAACGGGTACTGAGCCAGGATTCCGACCGACCGGAACTGGTCACGCTGGAACAGATCGTACTCTCCGATCAGTCCAGGTCTTCCCGGCACTTCGCCGAATTTTCGGCCCAGAAACCGGAAAAATGGATATTGCTGAGCCGAGACACCGAAGTTGATTCGATTCTTGAGATACGTGTACTGCGTCAGAATCCGGGCGTTGTCGAACGAGCCATGGATGTCTGCGGCGATCACCATGTTATGATTGCCCAGCATGTCCGACAGAGTGAGGAATGATCCGCCGTAGATCCCTCCCCCGTAGAATCCTCCCGCCTGTACCCCGATCGTCGGGCGCCCCACGATATCCGGGCTCAGGCTGACGTTGTAGTCCCGGTAGGCCAGGGTCGCCGTGTCCGGCAGTGACAGGGTGGCCGAATCGAGCAGGGCCTGCACCGATAGTCGACCGGGATCGCGGAGCGCAGCGAGTGCTTCTGGATCCTCACCGTAGTCGGATCGTCTGAATCCCTCGTCAGTCAGATAGAACGACCTGGGCTCACCTTCCTCCGCCGTGGTGACCTCGCCACCGCCTGGCCGGGATTCCACCACGCGTTCTCGACCGAGCTGCGACGCCGCCGTGGCCGGCTTGCCTGCCGGTCCGGCAGGACGCGCGAACTTCAGCGGATCATCAATCGTGTAGATGTTGAAGCCGGCTTCTTCGAAGTAAGAGAAGGCGATCCGGTCAGCATCGCGGGCCCAGGAGAGTCCCGGACTTGTGAGGAGCGCGCCCGCGCCCATCACCCCGGTCATTGCCCTGGTCAACCGCAGCGTCGCGCCCGTATCCAGTTCGTGAAGGTATGCGTCGAACAGTCCTTCACGGGTGGATAGATAGGCGATGGTACGTCCGTCAGGAGACCAGGCGGGGTTGATCGACAACCCGCCCTCCTGGCCTGCCAGAAGTTCCTGTTCGCGCGTCTCGAGATCGAGCAGCGCGATCCGCAGCGGGCCGAACATGAGCAGATCCAGGTTCGTTTCAGGCGTCCTGTCAGTCGCGAACGCGATCGTCCTCCCGTCCGGCGACCACGACGGATGAAGCTGTGCGTATCTGTCCGCCGTCAACTGCTCCATGTCGTCGGTCCTGGTGTCCCAGACGTACAGGTCGCTGACCCCGCCGAGCAATCCGGTGAACACGATTCGACGCCCATCGGGTGACCAGGCAGGCGTCTGGACCCCGTTCAGCTCGGGCGTCCACGTCGCTTCGATCTGGCCGGTACGCACGTTGGCGATGTGAATCGCGTCTCTCCCGGTGGACTGGGCAACGAAGGCGACCCGGTCCCCGTCCGGCGACCAGGATGATGCCGAGGTCAGGTAACGAAGACTCTCGAAACTGCCGCTGCGGGCGGACTTTATCAGGGTCCGTTTCGGTTCTCCGGTCTCGGCGTCGGCGAGATACAGGTCAAAGAAGCCGTACAGGTCATGACCCTGGTCCGACAGGTACACCAGTTCGGTACCGTCCGGCGACAGTGCCGGCGCGATGAATGTCGGGGACTTTCCACGCCCGGTCGGGAATGAGTGCGTCGTGATCCGGGTCGCGATCGCACGCACGTCGTCCGCCCGTGAGATCTGTGGCAGGTAAGCGGCTCGGACCGCATCGTGCCATTCCCTGGACAGATCTCCGAGAGTAACGCCGAGCGTGCGCTCGAACGCCCGGTCGGGCCCCATGGCCGCCGATCGTTTCAGCAGCAGTCCGATCGTCTCGTCGCCCCACTTCGTTCCGATATAATTCCACAGCGACTGCCCGAATCGATAGCTCAGAAAGTCGTTGAAGCGCTCCATTTCATCGATCGTACGGAGGTAGCCGGACAGCGAGGCATCTGTCAGCCAGGCGACGGTCTTCGCATCGATCTCACCCACCGACAGGTACTCGGCCATCCCTTCCATGAACCACAGGCTGGGAACGAAGGCAAATGGCGAAGCCGTGGCCTGGACCGTGTTCCGCTTGAGAATGTCGAACTGGAAGGAGTGGACCAGCTCGTGCCCCAGCACATGCTCGAATTCAGCATACGACCCGGTCAGAGGCAGCAGTACCCGGTCCCTCAGCGACTCCGTCACGCCACCGGTCGACTCGTCGATATGCCCGCCGAGTACGTTGGTCTGCTGGAAGTCGGACTGGGAGGCATAGAGAATGATCGGCTTCCGGTCCTGGAAGTCATGATCCAGGAGTCGGCTCAGGCGACCGTAGATCCGCTCCGCCATCCGGGCAGCATCGAGCGCGGCCTCGCGTTCCTCTTCGTAAAAGAATACGTCGAAATGTGTGGTTTCGATAATGCGGAATTCGCGGGGTTGATACTGCACCTTGTTCGGGCCCACCTGGGCCCTGGCCGGTGTCACGACCACGACACCAAGAGCCGCCCAACCGGCACAGATCGCAGACAATCGGGCCCCGCGGATCAAGCGATTTCTACCTCTCTGGCGGCTCGTCCAGGATCGGGGTCGTGGGAGCGTCGCCCCACAGGTCTTCGAGCCGATAGAAGTCACGCACGCGCGGCTGGAAGATATGCACGACCACGTTGATGTAATCGAGGAGGATCCATGACGCCGGTCCCCTTCCTTCAACGCCCGACGGTCTCGACCCATGACGCCGTGTACGCTCGACAACGTTGTCAGCGATTGCCCGCGCATGGGTGTCGGAATCGCCCGATGCGATGACGAACCAGTCCGTAGCGTCTGAGAGCCCACGGAGATCGAGCAGGACCGGATCGCGTGCGTTCCGCTCGACAACCGCATCGATGATAACCCGCAACTCGGAATTCAACTCTTCCGCGGCTGGTCGATTCCCTTCCGTCATGCGCCTCCTCTATTCCGTTTCATCGCGATGAGGCTCAATCTTCGATCTGGTAGGCGAGTCCCCAGGCACCCGGTCCCAGGTGGACTCCGAGCGCGGCCGTCGCGGGTCCGCATAGAATTTCCAGGGGCTCGTACCGGCGCCCGATTTCTTCTACGATGTGTTGCACCCACTCCTCTGCCGCGAAGTGAGAAACACCGAAGCGGTACCGCTTCGCCTCGATCAGACGTTCATCCAGCAGGTCGAACACGCGGTCGCGAACAGCGTCCATACCTCTCCCGCGCCCCACGGCCACGAGTCGGCCCTCGTCCGTGAACGACAGGATCGGCTTCAGGTCCAGCTTTCCGCCGAGCCAGGCCTTGGCCCGACCGACCCGGCCCGATCGCAACAGATACTCCATCGTATCGACCGTGAAGAATACGTTCGACTGGTCCCGGACGCGCTCCAGCTCCCGGACGACGTCGTCGAGGTCCATGCCCTGGTCAAGCAGCTCAACGGCCCGCACGGCGAGAAGCCCGGAACTGAGCGAACCCGATCGAGAATCCAGCGCGATCCCGTCCACTCCGTCCATCCCGCGAAGCGTTGCCGCACCGGTGCTGTAAGTTCCTGAGATCTGCGAGCTGATGTAGATGCCGAGGATCGCCTCGGCCCCGCGGGCGAGTCCTCCCTCGTAGGCATCGATGAATGCGCGCGGAGCGGGTTGAGACGTTGTGACCGAGCCCGTCGCATCGGGCCCGTGCATGCGTTCAAACAAACCGGCCACATCGATATCGACCCCGTCCCGGTAGGTCCGATCTCCGATCGTCACCTGCAGCGGGACCACCGACACACCATGGCGCTCAGACCACTCTCGCGGCAGGTCCGCGCCCGAGTCTACGGTGACCGAGATGTGCCGGGTAGTCCCGGAGAGCAGCGTGTCCTCTATCCGCTCGGACACGATCTCGCCGAACCCTGCCAGCACTTCAACAACGGAGGCCGGGGCGTCCGCGTGAATGTGAACCTTGGCCAGGTTTCCCGCGTGCAGGACGATCGTGGACGTACCGAAATGGTGTATCGCCTCCCGAATTGTCCGGTCGTCCGGGAGATCGGGACCTCGTACTGCGACCTGCGTGCAGTACCGCCCCTCGTCAGCGCCGACTCCAGCTTCGCGGGCATGATACAGCGACTTCGCTTGCCCGACGTCTTCCAGCGCGTCGGTTCGAATCTTTCCTTCGATAAACTGGACGATGCCGTCAAAGAAGCTCACGAACCCCTTCGCGCCGGCATCGACTACGCCCGCTTCTCGCAGCACCTCGAGCATCTCCTGGGTGCGTTCCAGGGACCTTTCGGCGGCGACGTGCATGTCATTCAGCCAGTAGTAGATATCACCGGTTCCGGAAGCGGCGCGCCGTTCCGCTTCGACCGCCATGTCCCGCGCGACCGTGATAATCGTCCCTTCCCTGGGGTTTTCCAGAACGTCGTCGAGGGAGGAAGATGCTCCAGAGAGTGCCTGCGCCATTTCCACCGATCCCAACCGCTCCCGCCCGCGCACGAGTTCGGCGAAGGTGAGGAAGAAGCGGGAGAACAACATGCCGGAGTTTCCCCGTGCGGCGAGGACACTGGCTTCGGCGGCAACATCGGCTACCACCGTGAGGGAGCGGGACTCCAGGGGACGGACCGCGTCAGCAATCGACTCCAGGGTCAGGGTGAGGTTCGTTCCCGTGTCTCCATCGGGAACTGGAAACACGTTGATCCGGTCGAGCTCCTCGCGGTCCTGGCTCACGTGCCGGACACCCGCGAGAATGCTCCGCCGAAGGCGCCTTCCATCCACGTACGAGATACGCAATGGCCGCTTGACAGCGTCGGTCCCGGAGTCGGAACCCTGTGCGGTATGCGGTACGGAAGGTGATCGCCCGGACGGGATCGACAGGTCGCGATCTCCAGCGCTGTCACTCACGCGCATCTCTCCTGGCGATTGCCGCGGGAAATGGCCGAACGATCATCGGGGCGGCCGGTAACCGGCCCGGGGCATCAGTCTTCAGCGACGACCCAGACGCTGACCTCCGGCTGAACTTCCGCATGAAGCCGGATCGGGACCTTGTACACACCCAACTGCTTGATCGGCTCGGCAAGTCTCAGGATATGCCGATCGATCTCAATGCCCTGCTCGGCCAGGCGACTGGCGATATCGGTCGAAGTCACCGATCCGAACAACCGCCCTTCCTCGCCGGCCTTGACCTTGAACGTGACCGACACTCCGGCCAGTCGCTCCGCCACCTTCTCAGCCCGGTCGCGGTCGCGCATCGAGCGCTTCACGAGGTGTTCCCGTTCTTCCTCGTGCCGCCTGAGGTTCGCGGCGGTTGCTTCGTACGCAAACCCCTGCGGAAGCAGGTAGTTCCGTGCGTAACCGGGCTTCACATCCACGATCTCGCCGAGCTCGCCCAGGTCTTCGATGTCCTGTCGCAGGATGATCCGAACCATTCGTTTCCGTCCTTCGATATCTGTTTGTCGCGGGTCGCCTTCAGCGCCCCGGCCGATCCGCCAGCCTGGCGGCGAGTCTGTCGCGAAGGTGCCACCAGGTGTCCCCGACTCCGAGCACCAGTGCCGCTCCGAATACGAACGGATAGGCCAACACCGTGCCGACCGCCAGAAACACCCAGGTCCATCCGGACGTCGCCGCAGCGGTCGCGATCCACGCCAGTATCGCCCCGCCTCGTGCCAGGTACAGCGCCACCATGAACAACGTCGCGTTCTCCCCGACGCGGAATGCGCTGCCCCCGAGTGGCAGCACGAGGAGCATCAGGCCCGCGACCAGAATCCAGATGAGCTCGTCACGAAAGCTGAACTCCCGCACGGCCGGCGGACGCTCGTAGTCCTCTCCGTGCCTGCCGGCGAAATACCAGCCGACCGCGAGCGCCGCCATGGTCGCGAGGGCGAGCAGCGCGGGATACACGTCGTGCTGAAACACCGCCCACGTTTCGATCGCGGCGCGGACCGATTCTCCGATCGAGCTGGAGGAGGCTTCCGGGTCCGCCGCCAGAATCGCGTACGCCGTGGTCGCGGCCTCGCGAATCTGAATCTCCATCCAGCCGTCGAGCGCCCTGCCGAAGCCCGGCCGCAACACCGCCGTCAACGCAATGGCCGTCGTGGCCAACGTCACAGTGCCGAGGCCGCGATCGAACAGTCCTCTCGGCCTGCGCACCACCGTGAGCGCGACGAACAGCCCTCCCGTCAGCAGACACCAGCCGCGCTGCATGAACCAGCCCGAATCCGTACCGAGCGGCCCCGCCCGGAATACCAGCACGAGCAGCATCACCGCAGTGGCCAGTCCGAACAACTCTCGTGGTCGGAATGCCACGAGCAACAGGGCGAACGGCACTGCCAGCAACGGAAACGGTCGAATTGGTGACACCAGGACGGCCACCGCGACCAGAGACGCGATCGGCGCCAGTGAGTCTCGAAGCCGGTTCGTGCCGGCCTCAGTCACCTGTCCGACATCCGTCCGAACGGCACCGGACGATCCGTCAGCCGTAATAGCCCTGAATGTACGGGACCAGTGCCAGGAAACGCGCTCGCTTGATCGCCGTTCCCAACTGCCGCTGGTGCCGGGCGCAGTTCCCCGTCGCCCGCCGCGGCAGGATCTTGCCCCGATCTGTCAGATACCGCTCCAGCACACCGGCATCCTTGTAGTCGATCCTTGCCACGCTCTTCTCGCAGAATCTGCAGACCTTTCGATAGGCCATCGTCTCAGTCCTTTTCCTCGTCGTCCGTATCTTCGTCGCCCTCGGCGCCCGCATCGTCGTCCCCGGCTTCGTCGTCGCCCTCGGCGCCCGCGCCGTCGTCCCCGCCCTCGTCGCCGGCCTCGGCGCCCGCGTCGTCGTCCCCGGCCTCGTCGTCGCCCTCGGCCTCGGCGCCCGCGTCGTCGTCCCCGGCTTCGTCGTCGCCCTCGGCACCCGCGTCGTCTCCGGCCCCGGCGTCCGTATCATCGTCGCTGTCGGCACCGGCCTCTTCGTCGGCCGCCTCGGTGCCACTCGCCCCGTCGTCTTTCTCGACACGGCGACGTTCGTCGTCCTCGTCGCCGTGTCCTTTGCGGCGACGATCGCCGTTCTCGTCGTCATCCTGCAGGGAAATCGGAACTGGAAGCTCGCCCTCGCTGAGCACAACAAGGTGCCGAAGAACCTCGTCATCCAGTTTCAGCAAACGCTCGAACTCGGGCAGCGCACCGGGCTCGGTGCTGAACTGTGCAACGACGTAATAGCCGTTCTCGTGACGGTCGATCGGGTAGGCCAGCTGACGCTTGCCCCAGTGCTCCACCGCCGTGATCTCGCTGCCCTCGATGACGAGGATTTTTTCGTGGTAGCGCTGAAGTCGGGCATCGATGTCCTCGGTGCCCAGCGCAGATTTGAAGATGTACACGACCTCGTAGTCGCGCATAGTCCCTCCCTCGGTCTAGTTCGGCCCCGGATGCGCACACCCGTGGCAGGAGTGATCCTTCGTTCAGTCTGTATTCCTGTATTCCCGCTTCCGTGTGCCTTCAGACCGGACGCGACCCGGCGTGATTACTGCGCGCCGGGCCGCCGAAAGTATGCCGGTCGGCCGCTATGCTCAAGCGAGAGCTTCACCAATCAGTTGAGAAACGGAATCCAGGTCGCCAGCTGCTGCACCGTTTCGCCGACTCGCTCGGACGTCTGGATCCCGTGCACGCGTGCAAACCACGGGGCGAGCACGAGCGACACGACGGCGATCAACTTGATCACGATGTTCATCGAGGGACCCGACGTGTCCTTGAACGGATCCCCGACCGTGTCTCCGACTACGGCAGCTTTGTGCTGTTCCGACCCCTTACCACCGTGTGCGCCACCTTCGATGTACTTTTTCGCGTTATCCCAGGCGCCACCGGCGTTGGCCATGAACAAGGCGAGCATAACGCCACTGAGAGTCGCACCCGCAAGCACCCCGCCCAGCGCTTCCACGCCGAGGAATCGTCCGACCAGGACCGGAACGAGGATCGCAACGAGTCCCGGGATCACCATTTCCCTCAGTGCCGCGCGGGTCGAAATGTCGACGCATCGTGCGGAATCCGGCTTGGCAGTGCCCTCCATCAGCCCGGGGATCTCACGGAACTGCCTGCGAACCTCGGCCACCATGCCGGCGGCCGCTCGGCCGACCGCAGTCATGGTCAGCGAGGCGATGAAGAACGGAGTCATGCCACCGATGAACAGGCCGATCACGACGAAGGGGTTCACGATGTTGATTCCGGTCACGGTCAGACCCACCGCGTTGGCGTATGCCGAGAACAGGGCGAGTGCCGTGAGCGCCGCTGACCCGATGGCGAATCCCTTGCCGATCGCCGCAGTCGTGTTGCCGAGCGCATCCAGACTGTCCGTAATCTCGCGGACCTCGGGACCCAGCCCACTCATTTCGCTGATCCCACCCGCATTGTCAGCGATCGGTCCGTAGGCGTCCACGGTCATCGTCACGCCCACGGTCGCCAGCATGCCGACGGCAGCGATCCCGATTCCGTACAGCCCGGCAAACTGGAAGGAGAGGAAGATCGCGACACAGATCAGGAGCACCGGTATGGCGACCGATTCCAGCCCGACGGCGAGTCCCGTGATGATGTTCGTCGCCGCACCTGTCTCTGAAGCACGAGCGATCGCTTTTACCGGCCGGCCGGCTGTGTAGTACTCCGTAACCAGTCCGATCGCGATCCCCACGAGGGAACCGGACAGCATGGCCCAGAACGGTCCCGCCGCCGGGTTGAGCCAGCTCCAGTATGAGCCACCCGAGCCACCCAGGACGTCGAGCTGCACGGTAATGAACCACGCCCCGACCCAGAACAGGATCGCCCCGACAAACGTCGTGTTCCGCAACGCCGCCGCCGGGCTCATCTTCTCGAGAATCCGCATCGACAGGATCCCGATCACACTCGCTACGAGCCCGACCATTGCGTAAAGGATGGGCAGCGAAGCGGCAGCGAATCGCTTGTCCGGCAGGATCACGAACGAGGTGACGCCCAGGACGATCGTCGCGACCACCGATCCGACATACGACTCGAAAATGTCGGCCCCCATGCCCGCCACGTCGCCGACGTTGTCTCCCACGAGGTCTGCGATCGTAGCCGGATTCCTCGGGTCATCTTCCGGAATTCCGGCTTCCACCTTGCCGACGAGGTCGGCTCCCACATCGGCGGCCTTGGTGAAAATGCCGCCGCCGATCCTGGCGAACAGGGCGATGGACGAAGCTCCCATCGCGAATCCGGAGACGATTTCGCCGAATTCACGAAGTCCCACAGTCTCAGGTCGGAACATCATGTAGACAGCACCAAGCCCGGCCAGCCCGAGACTCGCAACCGCAAGCCCCATTACGGCGCCGCCGCTGAACGCGATGCGCAGCGCCTTCGCCTGGCCCGAAGAGCGGGCGGCTTCGGTCGTCCTGACGTTGGCCAATGTGGCCGCCCGCATGCCGATGAAGCCGGCCACGATGGAGCAGAACGCGCCGAACACGTACGCCGCCGCCGTCTGACCACCGATGAGCCACCACAGCATCACGGCAACGAAGCCGACGAATGGCAGCAGCACCGAGTACTCCCGACGCAGGAAGGCCATCGCGCCCGATTGGATCGCTTCTGCCAACTCCGTCATCAGTTCGTTGCCCGACGGCTGACTTCGCACATACGCGAACATCGCGAGGGCGATCATGAGTCCGCCCAGCCCCAACCAGAGGGCCCACTCTATCCAGTGCTCCACGGGACGTTCTCCCCTGTGTAGTTCCTGATCTCGCGGTTCCGCCGGGTCGCCGTTACGACCGGTTGAACCGGTTCATCGCGATCTCCGTTCCGTCCGACAACCAGCACTCCACCGCCTCCGACATCCGGTCGAAAGCCGTGAGCACCGTCTCCTCCTCGTCCTGTCCGGGAGGCGCCAGCACCCAATCCGCGCGGTCCACGTCACGATCCTCCGGTGCTCCGACACCGACCCTCAGGCGCGCGTACTCCTGCGAGCGAAGCGCTCCCTCGATCGAGAGAAGACCGTTGTGACCACCGGCCGAACCGGATGCCCGCAACCGGAATCTTCCCGGCGTCAGATCCACGTCATCCACGAGAACCAGCAGATCACTCGCCGGACGGAAACCTTCGTGGTCCCGGAATCGCCGCAGGACTCGCCCGCTCCGATTCATGTAAGTCAGGGGCTTGACCAGCAGAACGTCTTTGCCGGCTACAGCCCCCCCGGTCTCCGCCACGGAACCCTGTCTCCAAAACGGATCGAAAGACCACCGGACCACCAGGTGGTCTGCCAGCCACCAACCCGCATTGTGTCGGGTATCGCGGTAACGCTCGCCCGGGTTTCCCAGGGCGATCAGCAGCTTCACGAGTACACCGGACCGGGACGGGGACTCAGTCCTGGCCATCCTCCTCGGAATCGTCTTCGCCGCGCGCCGTAATGACCTCCGGCTCGGCATCCTCGTCGGCCTCGACCTCGAGCTCCTCTTCCTCTACCTCTTCAACGACCCTCGGCGCCGCGACCGTGCAGATCGTGCGACCCGAATCTTCCAGGATGTCGAGCCCTCCGGCATCCACATCGTCGATGCGGAGAGCATCACCAATTTCGAGCTCGGAGATGTCGACCTCGAAGGAGGGCGGAATCTCGGACGGAAGACACTCGATCTCGAGTTCGTGTCGGATCTGCTGCAGGGTGCCACCGTTCCGGACGCCGATCGGCGTGCCGACCAGGTTCAGAGGCACGTTGACCTTCAGTTTTTCTCCGGCGCGGATCTCGTAGAAATCCACATGGAGGAAGTCCGGACGAACCGGGTGACGCTGAATCTCCCGAATCAGCACTCGTCGCGGGGCGTCATTGTCGACTGACAGCTCCACGATCGTATTCTCGACGGAGATCGCGCTCACGAGTGCAGCGAACTCCCGCTCATCCGCCTTGACCGAGATCGAGTCGAGACCACGCCCGTACAGATTACCGGGAATCGAACCCTCGCGGCGGAGCTGCCGGGCGGCTCCCTTCCCGCGCCCGTCGCGCGTCTCGACCTTCAATGTTGCCTGTTTCGTCATCATTCCGCCTCTTCGCCCCGGCCGCTCTCTCGCGTCGGACCCTGCCGGGCCCTCAGTCGAACAGCTTGCTCACCGAGCGATTGTAGTGCGTGCTTTCTATGGCGCGCGCCAGCAGCGGCGCGACCGAAACTTCCACCAGATTCGGAAGCGACATGCGCTTCTCGTCCGAGATCGCGACCGTGTCCGTAACCGCGATCTCCAGGATATCCGCCCCGCCCAGGCGCTCTACCGCCGGACCCGACAGAAGAGCATGCGTCGCGATGCAGTAAACTTCAGTCGCACCGCGTTCGTGCAGGGCCTCGACCGCGTTCACCATCGTGCCCGCAGTATCGACCATGTCGTCGGGAATAAGACACCTTCGTCCCCGAACCTCTCCCACGACGTTGACCACTTCCGCGACATTCGGCCCGGAGCGGCGCTTATCGATGATCGCGAGTCCGGCTCCCATTCGCTTCGCGTATCCGCGAGCCATCTTCGCCGCGCCGACATCCGTGGCCACGACGACGAAGTCATCCATCTCCTTCTCCGTGGAGCGGTAATGCTCCATGAACACCGGAGAGGCGTACAGGTGGTCCACCGGAATGTCAAAGAACCCCTGCAACTGGTGCTGATGAAGATCGATCGTGATCAGCCGGTCGGTGCCGGCCGCCACGATCAGGTTCGCCATCAGCTTCGCCGCGATCGATACGCGCGGCTGGTCCTTCCGGTCCTGCCTGGCATATCCGAAGTACGGCACGACGGCCGTCACCCGCGCGGCTGATGCTCGCTTGGCCGCGTCGATCAACAGCAACAACTCGAGCGTGTTCTCGGCCGGCGGGTTCGTCGGCTGAATCACGAACACGTCCCGTCCGCGGACGTTTTCATCGATACGGACGAAGATCTCCCCGTCCGCGAATCTCTTCACCGTCACATCACACAGCGGCTGGCCAAGCTCCTCGGCAATCCCCTCCGCGAGAGCGGGATTCGCCGTTCCGGTCAGCACCATCATGGGCGTTCCGGTCGCCGATACTTCGGTCATGGATCCGTGTCGCTCCCTCGCTTCGGGCCAGCTGCGCTCGGAATACAGCCGGGCATTTTACTTATCCTCCGCGGGACCGTCAACCGGGTCGGCGATCCGTTGTCCGACCGAGCTGCCGTCGGCCGGGAGGTCCGCCCCCACGGTTTCCAGGTATATGTGCTGAGTCGGATATGCGAACTCGATCCCCTCCGCCGCGAAGCGCTGCATCAGCTCGAGGTTCACGGTCTGCTGTATATCCATGTAGGCTTTATAATCCGGGACGGTCATGTAGAACACCGTTTCGAAGATGAGCGCGGAGTCCCCGAACTCTTTGAAGTGGGAGCGATCGAACCGGGTCAGGTCATGACTCTCGATCGCCGCCCTGATCATGCCCGGGATCGTTTCGACGACCCCCGGTGGAGTCCCGTAGACGACGCCGATCTGGAACTTGATTCGTCGCTCCTCCATCCTGCCGTAATTCCGGATTCGGCTCTGCAGAAGATCCTTGTTCGAGAACACCAGCTGTTCGCCGGTAATGCTCGTGAGGCGAGTCGAGTTCAACCCGATCGACTCGACGGTACCGCTGAGATCGTCAACTGCGAGGAAGTCACCGATCACGAACGGCTTGTCCAGGAGAATCGACAACGAAGCGAACAGGTCGCCAAGAATGCTCTGGATGGCCAGGGCCACCGCGATCCCGCCGATGCCGAGCCCTGCCACGAGAGCCGAGATATCGACCCCGAGGTTTTCGAGCAGCAGGAGGAGGACGACCGCCCACACGGCGACATTGATCGCGTAGTGCACGAAGCTGAATGTCGAGGCGGCCGCCGGGTCGTCGCCCCACTTCCGCTCCTTCCAGGACCTCAAAGCGACATCGAACCAGGCGACGGTCCAGAACCCGATCTGGATGAGGGCCGCGACGATCGCCAGGTTTCCCAACCACGCAGAGACTCGCTCCGGAAGACTGAGCGGCCGGGATGCCAGGAAGATGGCCACGAAGAGCAGCAGCACGGATTTCGTCGCCGCTGCGGCTGCCGCCAGGGCATCGTCCAGGCTGGTCTCCGTGCGGCGGGACAGGATTGCTGCCCGCCCGACCACCAGGCGACGAACCGTCGCGAAAGCCGCCGCGAAGGCGAGGAACAGAGCCGCGGAGATCAGCCACGTTTGAACTGAGTTTCCGAGCAACTCGGTATTCAGGAAGTCCAAGATCGCACTCCGGCTTTGATAACGGGACAAGCGAGTGAAACGGCGACTCGCTCCACCGAAAAAGCACTTTTTCAATATCTGCAGAACCATGGTACGCAGTGATTCCACGCCGGCCAATCTGCCGAGCCGCTTCCCCGGCGCAAGCGACGAAGCGATGGCCGGGCCGGAACCGGGTGCGTTGAAGGTCAGCGCACCGCGAACGTACGTTGTCAACTCGTGAAGAAAGGCCCCGATCGGAGACCGAGAGCCGATGCAGTATCGCCTGTGCTGAATCACAAATATGCCCGTTCCTCGGGCTTAGTCGCCTTCGTCGCACCCGCCGCGTGAGCATTCGTCACACTTTCGCTGGCAATCCGCTCGATCGAGCGGCCGCGGCGCGGCGCGATCCCGGCTGGATTGCCGCGCGCCTGGAGGACCCGGATACGAAGTTCCTCCTGTTCCGGGGTCTTCGCCCTCTCCTTCGAGACACAAACCGGGGCCCGAGGATCGCATGGCTTCGCCGGGCCGATGCGGAGGGCAGTTGCGCCCTCGCCCCGAATGTCGAGCAGAAGGTGGTTCTCCTGGGGCTGGATGCGGACGGTATCGCGCACTTCGCGTTGTCCGACGACGACACAGTGAACGGGCTCGAAGTTCCCGACTCGGCAGAATTCCGGGACACGCGGACGTCAGCAGCGCTTCTCCCGGCAGCCGAATCGGCAATCGTTGCCCAGGCCCGGTCGCTCGTATCGTGGCACGACAGCCATCCGTTCTGTGCCCGCTGCGGTGGAGTGACCGTATCCGTGGAGGCTGGCTATTCCCGTCGCTGTGCACGGACTTCGTGTGGCGCGATGCACTTCCCCCGGACGGATCCCGTAGTGATCATGGTGGTCAGTCGGGGCGACAGGGCACTGCTGGGTCGCTCGGTGAGGGAACCGCGATACCCGGTTGGCCTGTTCTCATGTCTGGCGGGCTATGTCGAACCGGGCGAGTCCGTGGAAGAAGCGGTCAGGAGAGAAGTCCGGGAAGAAGCGGGCATCGAGATCGGTCGGGTCTGGTATCATTCTTCGCAACCGTGGCCGTTTCCGTCTACCCTGATGATCGGCTGTTTCGCGGAAGCCGTGTCAGATCAGATTCGCATCGACCCGGAAGAAGTGGAAGAAGTGCGCTGGTTCACCCGTCGGGAGGTGCGGACTGCACTCGAACGATGGAACGAACCGGATGGTACTCGCCTTCCGCCGCCGATCACGGCCGCCCACCGCCTGATCGCTGACTGGCTGGAGAGCGATGTCATCGACGTGGGTACCAGCTCCGGGAGCGAGGTGAGCAGTTGAAGGACTCCGTAATCGCGCCGCATCTGAGTACACCGCCGGCCGCAGGCGGGGTGCGTGCTCTGCCGTACGAAATCCTGGAGCAGACCTGCAAGCGCGTCGGGATCGCGAGCATGGTGTTCGCCGGCATCTGGGCCTGGGCCCTCCTGATGAACACGGTTGTGTGGCGCATCGCGGGACCGACCCGGTTCTTCACGGACACCGCCCTGTTGAGTCCGGTCAACCTGATCACGATGACGGGCATCCTGTTGTCGGTGGCCATGGTGTTCGTTGCGCGTGCCCTGCACCATCGACCGAGCCTCCTGATCGACATCGGTCTCGGGTACGCGGTCCTCAACGCGCTGCTCATAGCGCTGATCAACTGGCTCATCATCCCGCCGGAGTGGTATCCGTCCGCCGGCGTTTCATTCGTCTGCGTCATCATTCTCGTCTATCCGACGATCGCCCCGGCAGGCCCGTACCGGACGCTGGCAGCCGCTTTCCTGGCCGCTTCGATGGATCCGATGCTGTACGGCGTCTCGCTCGCACAGGGAAACGTGTATGACCTCGGTCGATTTGATCTGCTGTGGACCTTCGGCCCGAATTACGTCTGCGCTCTGATGGCGGTCGTTCCGGCGACCGTGATCCGCGGTCTCGGCAAGCGAGTGTCACGCGAGCGTGAGCTCGGCAGCTACCGGGTGGGAGAGCGGATCGGACATGGCGGCATGGGCAACGTCTATCAGGCGACGCACCGGCTTCTCGCAAGACCCGCGGCGATCAAGCTGATCCGGCCAGAGGCACTGGGGGCCGAAGGGCCGGACCGCGCCGGGGTGGTCATCGAGCGGTTCCGGCGCGAGGCCCGGGCCGCCGCGAATCTCAGGTCGCCCCACACGATCGAACTGTACGACTTCGGCACTACGGAAGATGGCACGTTTTACTACGTCATGGAACTGCTGAACGGACTGGACCTGCGTGAACTCGTCGGCCGCTTCGGTCCGCTGGGCGCACCCCGCACCGTCCATCTCCTCAAGCAGATTTGCCTGTCGCTCGCTGAAGCGCACGATTGCGGGCTCGTGCACCGCGACATCAAGCCGTCGAACCTGGTCGCGTGCCGGATGGGCGTGGCGGTGGACTACATGAAAGTGCTCGACTTCGGGCTCGTAAAGTCGTCGAACGATGAGGATTCGGCGGGTCGAGATCTGACCTCGCCCGATGTGACGACGGGCACCCCGGCGTTCATGGCTCCGGAGATCGCCGTCGGCGACCGACCGGTCGATCACAGGGCCGACCTGTACGCGCTCGGCTGCGTGGCATTCTGGATGCTCACGGGACGGGACGTGTTCGAGGGAGCAACGTCGATCGCGGTCCTCACACAACACGTACGGGACGAGCCGCCGCTCCCATCGAGTCTCAGCGAGACCGGAATCCCGGCAGAGCTGGATCGGCTCGTGCTCGACTGCCTGGCCAAGGACCCTGCGGAGAGACCTGCGTCCGCGATGGACCTGCTCGCGCGCCTGAATGCCCTGCCGGTCGAGCCGTGGGGCACGGAGGTGGCTCGAGACTGGTGGCAGCTGCATCTGCCCGAACGATTGACGCAAGGGTGGGAGAATGCGGCCGGCGCAACTGACCGGAATGAGGATGCCCGATCGATCAGGCCGGAGACCTAGACAGCGGACTGGCCCCCCAGGAATCGAACCTGGATTACCGGCTCCAAAGGCCGGTGTCTTACCGTTAGACGAGGGGCCAGAGACCGGCCGGTGGCGCATCCCGGACCGACCGGACGGACGGTGCGAACATGGCCGGGACGTCCGAAAGCGTCAACCCGGGTCCGGCTCCTTCGTCGCGGTGCGGATCACCCCGACTCCGGCCCGCTGTTCGAGCTCCACCGCCGCCCGGTCCCGGATCTCCTCTGAATCGAAGATCCCCGCCACACAGGAACCGCTGCCGCACAGGAAGGCGATCCTCGCACCGAGCTCGAGCAGGCCATCGCGAATGATGCGAAGCTCCGGGTGCCTCCGGAATACGGGGCCCTCGAGGTCGTTGCATACGAGAGGCTCCAGGCCATTCCACTCCGCCATTGCGTCGGGCCGGGGAAGTACGAGCGCGCCCGCCGAATCCGTGCTCGACCCCGAGCCGGGATCCGCAGCTCTCCGATCCGCCGCCAACCACCGATAGGCGTCACCGGCCGACACGCCGAACGGCGGAACCGCTATCAGCACTGGCCGGGCGGACGGGGGCCGAAGCGGAATCAGCCGACGGCCGCGCTCCCACCCGAGTGCGAGCGGGCTGTCGACGAGCCAGAACGGTACATCGCTGCCCAGTTCGCCGGCGATCCGCAGCAGATCTTCCCGCTCTAACGGCAGGTTCAGCATCTCGTTCAACGCGACCAGCACTGCCGCGGCATCCGAGCTTCCTCCTCCGAGACCCGCTGCACTCGGTATTCGTTTCTCGAGCTGAATCGTAACGGCGGGATCGATTCCTGCCGCCCCGCACAGGGACTCGGCCGCACGCCAGCAGAGGTTGGAGGAGTCCGCGGGCACCCCTGGGTCTCCTTCCACCTCGAGCCCGATTCCGGCCGGGCCCGGCACCAGCGTTATCCGGTCGGACAACTCCAGTGCGAGAAGCAGGGTCTCGACGCCGTGATACCCGGTCTCGTCCCGCTGAAGGACGCGGAGCCGCAGGTTCAGCTTGGCGGGAGCGAGTCGTCGTACGGTCCCCGAAGCTGAGGTCATTCCGATGCTTCCGGGCCCGGGTCCGTCCCCGCCCGGGTCCGATCGGACGATCCCGGGGCCTCCTCGGATCGTCCGATGTCCTTCCACGACAGCCCGATCCGTTGCAGGTACCAGAGTCCCAGCACGGTTACAGGAATGAAGGTGAGGATATGGTAGCTCGTCGCGAAGCTCACGATGCGGGCGGGGGCGACGCTCCACAGACTGAGCCCCAGCCGGGCAGCCGCCTCGAATACACCGAAGAATCCCGGACTCGAAGGAGCCGCCACCGCGAAGGCAATCACCGACTGCAGGAAGAATGAGCCGGAGATACCGGGACCGGTGATCCCGAACGCCATGATACCGGCCCAGATCGACAGCGACAGGTCGATCCACACGATGAAGCTCCAGAACAGCGCTCGAAGGAACACGCCCGGCCTGGCCAGCGCTCCGAGCCCCACCACGAATGCGCCAGCGGCCCGGCTCGCCCTGTCGGACAGCCTGTCAGGAAGCCATTTGCCGACTGTCCGGTCGAACAGATCGACCGCTCTTGCGGGGTTTCGCGCAGCGAGCCACAGCAGACCGAGCCCGATCCCGAACACGACCGCCCCGAAGTTGGCCGTCCGGCGAATCAGCTCCGCAGTCGTCCCCTCCCCGAGGGGGAAGCCCGGCGCCGAGATCGTGGCGAACAGAAACAGGGCGAGCACCACTCCGTCGAGTATCCGCTCGACGACGATGGAGGCGATGGATGCGGACAGCGGGACCGGCTCCGTCCGGGAGATCGCGAACGCCCGGGTGATCTCACCCAGCCGAGCCGGCAACAGGTTGTTCACGGCGAACCCGATGCACACGGCTCCGAAGCGGGAGTCGAAACTGGTGTTCGGCTCCACGGGCTCGAGCAGAATCCGCCAGCGAATCGCCCGGAGCACCATGCTGAACGTGGCAAGCACGACCGCCAGCCCGAGCCAGATCGGATTCGCATTGCGCAGCTCGTGCCATACTTCTGCGCCAGAGACGTCGCGCAGCACCCACCACAGAAGGGCGATCGTGATCACGATCCCGATCAGGGTCTTCCCCCGGTGTTCGCGCATCAGCCGATCACGTGGCCCATCAGGCGCGGGCCCGCCTCACCCGCTCCTGCATCTCCCGCACGGCCCGTTCGATCCCGACGAACACGGATCGACTGATCACCGAGTGTCCGATGTTGAGCTCCTCGCACGTCTCTATGGCAGCCACCGGGTCGACGTTTTCATACGTCAGTCCGTGTCCCGCGTGCACGCACAGCCCCAGATTGCGAGCCAGATCCGCCGCCTCGCGCAAGCGCGTGATCTGAGCATTCCGTTCAACGGCATTGCCGGAGTTCGCATACTCCCCCGTGTGCAGCTCCACGGCCTCGGCTCCGAGCTCCGCCGATACGCGGATCGGTTCCGGGTCCGGGTCTACGAACAGCGAACTCCGGATCCCGGCTGCCCTGAGGCGGGAAACCGCCTCCGACGTCCGGTCACGGGCCGGACCCGCCAGGTGAAGGCCACCTTCGGTCGTGATCTCCTCCCTGTTCTCAGGAACGAGGGTAACCGCCGTCGGCCGCCAGTCGAGCGCCAGGTCCACCATCGCTTCGACCGCCGCGATCTCGAGATTGACCGCCGTCCGGACGGTCTGCATCAACAGATCGACATCTCGATCCTGGATATGTCTCCGGTCCTCCCGCAGGTGGACCGTGATTCCGTCGGCCCCACCGAGCTCGGCGAGAACCGCGGTTCGAACCGGATCAGGCTCATCGGTCCGGCGTGCCTGCCGGACTGTAGCGACATGATCAATGTTGATGAACAGCCTCATCTCTGACTCCCGTTCATCGATTCCGTACCATCGCCCGGGTCGGCGGATTGTACCGTCAGGACTCCGCGGTCGCGAGCCCGTTCAAGTCCCTTCCCGGACCCGAACATCGACACCCGGCTGCTGATTCCATGCGCCGATCAACGCCCGGGTCGCGCGGGCAGTGAGAATGACTGCGGTTTCCGTGTCGCGGCGTTCCAGCACCTCGGACTCCCGGTAGGCCTGCGCAAGCGTCTTTCCATCACTCACGGGGATCGACAACTCGACCGTCGGGCACTCCGCCCGGACTCGCACGCGAAGGGCCGCCTTCAGCGAAGCGAGTCCGTCCACCTCACGAACCGACGTCAGAACATGCGGTCCGAACAGGCTTGCGGCACGCAGCCGCAGGGCGTCTTCCTCCGGGTGCGTGAGTTGATCCACCTTGTTGAAGGCAAGCACGGTCGGGTGACCCGCGGCGCCGATCTCGTGCAGGACTTCCTCGACGGCTTCGACCTGATGGTCCCAACTGGGGCTCGACGCATCGATCACGTGGACGAGAAGATCGGCCTCGGCTACCTCCTCGAGCGTGGCCTGGAAAGACGCGACCAGGCCATGAGGAAGTTTGCGGATGAACCCCACCGTATCGGTGATCAGGGCCCGATATCCGCTACCCAGATCCACGGCCCGAGTGGCCGAATCGAGAGTGGCGAACAGCCGGTCCTCTACGAACAGATCGCTTCCAGACAGGGCCTTCAGGATTGATGATTTCCCTGAGTTCGTGTACCCCACGAGGGCAACTCGGTACTCCTCGATCCGGCCCTTTCGCCTTGTTCCGCGGGCCCGGGAAATGTGTCCGAGCTCCCTGCGAAGTCGGGCGATCCTCCGATCGATCATCCGTCGATCGGTCTCGAGCTGCGTCTCGCCAGGACCGCGCATGCCGATCCCGCCCTGGGTCCTCGACAGATGGGTCCACATCCGCTTGAGCCTCGGGCGCATGTACTCGAGTTGTGCGAGCTCGACCTGGAATCGTGCCTCGGCCGTACGAGCCCGCAGTGCAAAAATGTCGAGAATCAGCTCGGTCCGGTCCATGACGCGAACCCCGACCTTCTTCTCGAGTGCCGCGCCCTGAGCCGGCGTCAGATCCTCGTCAAACACGATGAGCGTGGCGGACTGTTCTTCGGCGAGAACCCTGAGCTGGTCGGCCTTTCCCCGTCCGATGTACGTGGCCGGATGTGGCGAGGCGATTCGCTGAATCATCGAGCCGGCAACCTCGGCTCCCGCCGTATCGACCAGGCGTGCGAGTTCCTCCAGATGCTCATCGACCAGCCGCTGCGGCTCATCGAGTCGCGGAGCGCCAACGAGGATCGCCCGCTCGACGGGAGGACGGAGTTCAATCGGCGCGCCCGTGGCTCAGTCTCCCTCTTCGTGGCCGTCGGAGCCGCCGGGCGTGTGCCCGGATCGCCCCTGGTCCGCATTTGCACGTGCCTCCCGGATTTCCTGCATCCGAACCGCGATCCGGGACTCTACGCC
>CBDUVN010000002.1:0-101486 GCA_965370685.1 uncultured bacterium
TGTACTGGGAGAGCGTGATCTGGCGTGCCGTCGAACCGGGGTTCCCGGTCACGAACACGAGCTCGCCCTCGCCGGCGCCGTCGGCGCTCCACTCGAAGTAGTTCGGCGTGCTGACGGGCGTGGTCCCGTCGGCCTCGTAGGCGCGGACGAACGAGATATCGAGGTTGTAGCGGGGATACACGAAGTTATCAGCATCTCCGCCGAAGAACCCGGTCTGCAATTCCGGTGCAAACACCAGTTTGACCGGCTGGAACCTCTTGTATTTGTACAGTTTGTACTGTCCGCCGTGGAACAAATTCACGACCTGGCATTCCATACCGGTGTCGGCGTCGCAGGCCTCGCTGATCTCGGTGCTCAGTGCACCCTGCGCCTCGGAAATTTCCTTGTTGCTCATGCCGGCCTGCACGACGCCGTGCATCCTTGCCGTGATGTCTTCGATCTCGATCAACTGGTCGAGGAACAGGTTCGGGCACAGGCGCTCCTCGGACCTCGAATTCGACTTGAACCCGTTGATCAGGAAGTCCTCGCCCTCGTTCGCCACCGCATCAATGCAGCCCCGCGCGCAGTGGTGATTGGTGATCACGAGGCCGTCGGAGGACACGAAGGAGGCCGAGCAGCCGCGGCCGAAGCGGATCGATGAGAGCCTCACGTGCTCGAGCCAGTCGGTCGTCGGCCGGAAGCCATAGGTCTGGGCCCAGTAGTCGAGAGGTGGGTTCTCGAACGTCCACATCGTGCCCATCTCGGTGCCATCGAGGGTGACCTCTTCGGCGAGCGCGTAGGCCGAGGCGGGCGGCGTAAGCAGCGCGCCCGCTCCGCCGGTCTCCGCGACCACCGGCGGCGGCAACGCCTGCGACGCGGGAAGGTCTACCTGCGTCGCGGGCGCAGATGATCCGGAGCTGGCGCAACCGGCGAGGACGAGCACCGTCGCCGCCACGATCCAGTGTTTCGAACGGGAGAGATCCATCTTCGACTCCGTGGAAAAATGGGACACAACCAGGATGTGAAGCAAACAACTGACTGACCGACAAAAACCGAACCATAAATATATCGAACGGTTGCGTGCGCGTACATACGAAGCCCGCGCCGGTTCTGGACTGGCGCGGGCTTCGTCCGAATCAGTCCTTGAGCATCTGTCGCAGGACCGTCTGCAGGATGCCACCGTTCCGGTAGTATTCGAGCTCGACAGCCGTGTCCAGCCGGACGTCGGCCTCGATTTCCGTGCTCGATCCGTCTTCTCTTCGGGCCAGGACTCGGACCGTTCCGCCGGAGGCGAGTCCATCCGCGATCCCCTCGATGTCGAACGTCTCCGTTCCGTCGAGACCGAGAGACTCGGCGGTCAGACCGGCGGGGAACTGCAGCGGGAGGATTCCCATGCCGATCAGGTTGCTCCGATGGATTCGCTCGTAGCTGACTGCGATCACGGCACGGATTCCCAGCAGCGCCGGCCCCTTCGCCGCCCAGTCGCGGGAACTGCCGGTTCCATACTCGGTTCCCGCCAGGACTATGAGCGGCACGTGCTCTTCGGCGTAGCACATGGCGGCATCAAAGATCGACATCTGCTCGCCGCCCGGCAGGAGACGGGTGTACCCACCCTCGACTCCCGGTACCAGGCGGTTCCGCAACCTCACGTTGGCGAAAGTGCCCCGCATCATTACTTCGTGATTGCCGCGACGTGAGCCGTACGAATTGAACTCGGAGACCTCGACTCCGTGTTCGAGCAGGTAACGGGCCGCCGGCGAGTCGAGTGCGATCGCCCCGGCAGGCGAGATGTGATCCGTGGTCACGGAATCCCCCACGCTCACCAGGACCCGGGCGGCTCGGATGTCTGTGGGCGGGGTGGGCTCCGGGTCCATCCCGTCGAAGAACGGTGGCTGCCGCACGTAGGTGGAATCCGGCACCCAGGCGTACAGGTCACCCTCCGGAATCGGAAGCGAGCGCCACTCCGCATCACCCCGGAACACGTCGGCGTACTGCGAGCGGAACTGCTCGGTACGGACTGACGTCCGGACCGCGTCCCGGACCTCCGCCTGAGAGGGCCAGACGTCGGACAGGAACACGTCCCGCCCGTCGGAGCCCGTTCCGAGCGGCTCATGCGCGAAGTCGATGTCCATCCGGCCCGCCAGCGCATACGCGACGACCAGCGGCGGTGAGGCGAGGTAATTCGCGCGCGTGTCAGGGTTGATTCGACCCTCGAAGTTTCGATTCCCGGACAGCACGGCGCAGACCGTCAGCTCCCGGCTGCGGACCGCTTCCGTGATCGGGACGGGGAGCGGACCGCTGTTGCCGATACATGTCGTGCAGCCGTATCCGACCACGGCAAAGCCGAGAGCCTCGAGATACGGCAGCAACCCGGCCTCGGTCAGGTATTCGGTAACTACCTTCGAGCCCGGCGCGAGACTGGTCTTCACCCATGGACGACGGACGAGACCACGTTCCACAGCCTTCCGGGCAAGCAGGCCGGCACCGACCATGACGCTCGGATTCGATGTGTTCGTGCAGCTGGTGATCGCCGCGATGACCACGGCCCCATCCTTCAGCTCGAACCGCTCCAGCTCACCGGCAGGGGACTCGGCTTCCACCGGTGTCGAACGCAACGTGTCGGGGTCTCCGTTGCGCTGATCTGCGAGCCAGCCCAGAAACGCGACTTTCGAGCCCGACAGCGAAATCCTCTGCTGCGGAAGCTTCGGCCCGGCAAGACTCGGCTCGACGGTACCAATATCCAGTTCGAGGGTGTCCGTGTACTCGGCCGCGGGCGAATCGGCATCGTGGAACAGGCCCGACTCCTTCGCATAGGCCTCTACCAGTGCCACATGGTCCTCGTCACGTCCGCTGAACCGAAGATACGACAGCGTCTCGTCGTCGATCGGGAAAATCGCGCACGTGGAGCCGAATTCGGGCGACATGTTCCCCAGTGTCGCCCTGTCCGGCAGTGACAGCGCCGGCATTCCCGGACCGAAGAACTCAACGAATCGTCCGACCACTCCGCGCGCCCGCAGCATTTCCGTAACGCGGAGGACGAGGTCCGTTGCGGTGGCGCCGTCGGGCAGCCGGCCGCGCAGGCGGAATCCGATCACTTCCGGAACCAGGAAGCTGATCGGCTGCCCGAGCATCGAGGCTTCGGCCTCGATCCCACCCACTCCCCAGCCGAGAACACCGAGCCCGTTGATCATCGTGGTGTGGCTGTCGGTTCCGACCACCGTATCCGGATAGGCGAGACGTTCCCCATTCTCACGGCCGTCGAATACGACGCGCGCGAGGTACTCGAGATTCACCTGGTGCACGATCCCGGTGCTCGGCGGAACGACCCGGAAGTTCTCGAACGCTTCCTGGCCCCAGCGCAGGAATTCGTACCGTTCGCGGTTTCGCTCGAACTCTATCTCGGTGTTGATCATCAAGGAGGCGAGCAACCCGAACGAGTCCACCTGCACGGAATGATCGATCACGAGCTCCGACGGCATCATGGGATTGATCTGTGATTCATCGCCGCCGAGTTGTGTCATCGCGTCCCGCATTGCCGCAAGGTCCACGACGGCTGGAACTCCCGTGAAGTCCTGCAGGAGCACGCGTGCTGGACGAAACGCGATCTCGCGCTCCTTCGCGGGTTCCCAGCGCGCTAGCGCCTCGATGTCGTCCCGTGTGACGGTTTCCCCATCTTCGTGACGGAGCAGGTTCTCGAGCAGGATACGAATCGAGAACGGGAGACGGTCCACCCGTCCGATGCCGGCGCGCGCCAGGGCAAGGGGGTCGAACATGGTCGCGGTGGATCCATCGGGAAGTGAAAAACTGCGCCGGGCCCCGAAGGAGTCTAGGCTGGCGTTGCTGTTGTCAGACATCATGATCCTCTCAAGTCTCCGGCCCCGGAAGGGGCGGGAGCCGACCGAGCGGCCGGATCTGGTTCCAGGCGGATTCGAATGTTCGTGAAGGAATATGTGGCCGCGGGGACCACTCGTCGAGTCGAATGCTGGCCGCGAATGGCCGACCTGCGGATATTACAGGTTCCTGCCGCTTCGGGAACCACGGAGCGGAGCGGACTTACCCTGTGTGGGGGAGATGAATGGCGGGTCGGTATAAGGCGGATCACAGGGGCCGCGTATTCAATTTCTTCTGGCCGTTCACGCGGTGGCTCTTCACGATGGGCACCACCACCGTCGGCGCCATCCTGTTCTTCGGGTTGAGCCGGACGGAGATCATCGGGCGCAGGAATGCGCTGAGGGCCCGGAACACCCTGCTCCTGTCGAATCACCAGTCCCTGATCGACAGCTTCCTCATCGGGTTCAGTGCGTATTACGGTCCGGCGTTTTTCAAACCGTGGCTGATCTGCTGGAATCCCGCGGCCGAGGAGAATTTCTACAAGAACGCCTACCAGGGGTGGTGGTCGGACCAGTGGAAGTGCATACCGGTGGCCGCGGGTCGTCGCGATATGCGGGCCTTGTACCGGATGATCCGGGCTCTGAAGGAAGGCACGATGATCCTGTTTCCCGAGGGTACGCGGAGTCGTTCGGGTGCCGTGGGGAAGGGGAAACCCGGCGCGGGGCTGGTGGCGCTCGCCAATCAGCCGAATATCGTACCGGTGACGATCGCGGGGATGTCGGACGTGTTGCCGATTGGCGCCAGCTGGCCGATTCCGTTCCAGCGCGTGACCATCCTGTTCGGCCCCCCGATCGACTATTCACACCTGGTAGGGAAAGAGCGCTCGAAGGAAACGGCACAGGCGGTCGTGGACCAGGTGATGTCGGTGATACGGTACCAGTATGATTGGATTCTGCGATATCGGGCGGGAGAGGTCGGACGGGACACCCCCCCGTGGGTCGAGCCCGGATATGCGGAGGCCCTGCAGGCAGGGGGTGTAGAAGCTGAGCTTGCGGAATCGAGCCCGCCAGCAGAGAGTCTGTCGCTCCGGGCTACCGGCGAAATCGTAGAGGCCGTCGAGCCAGATATTTCAGCCAGCGACACCGAATCAGAATCGACTGAACAGGAGTGAGCGTCGTGATACGAGCAGTTCTATGCGTCTTTGCGTTCGCGGCGACTGCCGCGTGTGGTGATACAATCCAGGAATCGGAGGTCCCCGTGGTCGTGATGGAGACGTCAAAAGGAACTCTGCGCATCGAGTTGTTGCCGGAAGCGGCTCCGACCACGGTCGAGAATTTCCTTGAGTACGTGGATTCCGGTTTCTACGATGGACTGATCTTTCACAGGATCGTGCCGGGGTTCGTGATCCAGGGCGGCGGCTACGAGCCGGACATGGTCAAGCGGCCGACCCGGGATGCGATTCAGAACGAGTCAGACAACGGAGTTCAGAACCTGCGCGGGACGTTGTCCATGGCGCGCATGCCCGCGGCACACAGCGCGACCTCCCAGTTCTTCATCAATCTCAACGACAACGGCGCGCTCGATCACGGCGGCCGTCCCGGAGAGACCTGGGGCTACGCCGTGTTTGCGCGGGTGATCGAGGGAATGGATGTGGTGGACGAGATCGCTCGGGTCCAGACCGGCCAGCGGGCCGGGATGACAGATGTTCCCGTGGAGCCGGTCGTGATCGAAAAGGTGTATCGAGAGACGTCCTGACGACCGGGGCCCGGGCGAATTCATCCGCCCGGGCCCTGTCTTGCCGGCACCCCTGGATCCATCGGTTCAGGCGATAGCGACCGGGCTCCCGGCCGTGACGACTTCCGTGATCGCGGCCAGCGCCTGTTCGAGGATCTCCAGGGTCACCACCAGCGGCGGTGCGATCCGGATCACCTGGTGATGCGTATCGTTGCACAGGATTCCGCGTTCCATCAATGCGTCACAGAACGGCCTGGCCGGGCCTGACTCCTTACGAATTTCGATCCCGATCATCAGCCCTCGACCCCTGACTTCCGCGATGTGCGGCGAGTCGATGTCGCTGAGTTTCCCATGCAGCCAGCTCCCGAGCTCGAGCGATCGATCCGCAAGCCCCTCGTCCAGGGTCACCGCGAGCGAGGCCTGTCCCACTGCGGCACCGAGTGGATTGCCGCCGAACGTCGAACCGTGGTCACCCGGGTGGAAGACATCCATCACGTCATCATTGGCGAGGATGGCCGACACGGGAAACACGCCGCCGCCGAGTGCCTTGCCGACGATCAATACATCGCCGCGTGTTCCGTCCCAGTCGCCGCAGAACAGCTTGCCCGTCCGACCGAGCCCGGTCTGAATCTCGTCATTCAGGACCAGCACGCCTCGTTCACGGCAGATCTCGTGGGCCGTGCTCATGTATCCGTCCGGTGGCACGATGATTCCACCCTCTCCCTGGAGCGGTTCGACCAGGAACCCGACGGTCTCATCCGTGATTGCCCGCTCGAGCGCGTCCGAGTCGCCGTAGGGAATCGTCACGAACCCGGGCGCGAAAGGCCCGAAACCAGCGCGATACTGATCCTCGGACGAGAATCCGACGATCGTCGTGGTGCGTCCGTGAAAGTTGTTCGCGCAGACGATGATCTCCGCCCGATCGTCCGGTACGCCCTTTACCTCGTATCCCCACTTCCGGGCCGCCTTGATCGCCGTCTCCACCGCCTCTGCGCCGGTGTTCATCGGTAGTGCCCGGTCGAAGCCAGTCGCTTCACACAACTGGTGCAGGAACGGTCCCATCCGATCGTTGTGGAACGCCCGGGATGTCAGCGTAAGGCGTCCCGCCTGCTCCTCGAGGGCCTCGATGATCCGGGGGTGGCGGTGCCCCTGGTTGACGGCCGAATACGCCGCGAGCATGTCGAGGTATTTCCTGCCTTCCACGTCCCACACCCAGACTCCCTCGCCCCGCTCCAGCACCACCGGGAGCGGCCCGTAGTTGTGGGCGCTCCAGCGATCGACCTCCTGTATGAACTCAGCTGTCCTAGACATGGTCTTCTCCTGATTGCGTTCCAGCTGCCTGTGCGCTGCGCATCCGCGATTCGTGGTGCCACGATTCTTCCGCCGCCCGAACCTGAACGTTCATTCTCCGGTCCGCAACGGGATCCTCCTCAGGGCTGGACACACGGGGCCCGGGCTGGCATCCTGTGCGGCGCGGTCGATTGCCCGACAATGCGATACCTGCTTCATCGGCGAGGTCCTGATGTACATCTTCATCACGTTGCTGCTCGGCCTGATGGTCAGCGGGTTCGGAGCCGGCTTCGCCTTCGCCTGCCGGATGGACCCGGAGGAAAACAGGGACTGAGGACTGCTCAGCTCCCTCCGGCCTCCACGATCTTCCGAACGAGATCCGGATCGTCGGGCAGGAGCTCGGCGGCCGGAAGCCGCGGCACCAGCTCTCTCCATTCCGGACGCAGCTCGAACGATTTCGCGAACAGCGGAAGGGACTCGTCGATCCGACCCACGCTGGCGAGCGTGACGGCGTGCCAGAACAGGGGCTCGGACTCTCCCGGCAGCAGCGCTTCAGCCTTCCGATACTCCTCGACCGCCGCATCGATGTCGCCATCCGTCACGTATCCGTCTCCCGCGTTCATGTGACGGTAGGCCCGGGCGACCCCGAGCAGGCGCCGCAGCTCGCCCAGCGGGTCGGCGCTGTCCTCGATGCGAAGATCGAAGATCCGATCTTCCCACGGACGACCCGAGGGACGGTCCGCGACGACCAGCAGCGCAGCGGACTGGCGGCCCCTGATATCGCCGCCCTCGCCCTGGGCCGCATCCAACGCCGCGACGAGACGTGCGGCCAGGTCTCCCCGGGTCGTGGTGAATGCTGAGTACATCGCGTCGCACACGGTCGAGTTGTGCATCAGGTTCGCCTGCACGGTGAACCCGTCCCCCTCTCGATCGCAGGCGTATTGAATTGCCAGGTCCCCGGTAAACACGGCTGTTCCTCCCGCGGCGTCGACCATTCCTACCTGGCGGACCTGCGGAGTCGCGTCCGCCTGCACGAGTCCCGAGAGCACCTGCTCTGCACTCTTTCCCGTCTTCATCAGCACGAGACCGAGGACCCCGTAAGACGGATCGATGAACGACTGGGTCGCGATCGCTCCCACTCCACTCTCGGCCCAGGGCACCGAAGAGCCGACTGAGAACCAGTGGGACTGCACGGCGACTCCGAGCTCGCCGGAATCGGGATCTCGCGCGACGATCGAGTATGTATGAACCGGCCGGACGGAGCGCATCCGGGGAACGTCCCCGGTTTCCTGGGCGCGGACTGCACCCGTGGGGGCCAGGATCGCGGCGAGCAGGAGCAGTCGAATCCTGGGGTGGGGAAGTGGCATGGCTGAACCTCCGGGCGGTGAATGAACGCGAAATGCGACAGCGGTGAACCGAATCGTCTGCTAAGTGTACGGAGGTGCTGGTAAGTCTGGAAGTTCGGTGGACATGATTGTGTGGCATGTTTATATTACAGATCTGCCTTTGGTAGGAGACTGCTCCAGACGTTCCCTGGCTTCGAGGTGTGAATGACAAAGAATTTTCAGGACAATACCGGTCGGCGATGGAAGGCGTGGCTGGCGTCGAGAGACGTTTTCTGGCCGGATCCCGAGTTCAAGAAGAAGGCCGACAATCGTGAAGCTGTGATCTTCGTGTGTTTTTCCGATCCCTCTGAACCTCAGCGCCGCATCCAGCTGCCCTCGGGTTCGTTCGAGGCGTTCTCGCCCGACGACCTGCTCAGCCAGTTCGAGCTTGCCGAAGCGGATCCGGCTATCCGGTAGGACGAAGTTCACTCGAAATCGCTTCGAGCAGGGGGCGTGACGCCGGGGCCGTCCGGACGTCACGCCCCCTTTCTGCAGCATGCTCGGGTCTCTCGCAACCAGATAGAGTTGGAGGCACACATGACGTCGGAACCGAACTCGCCGAGTGGGCTGGCCGGAGTCGTAGCCGCCCGAACCGCCCTGAGCCGCATCGATGGCGAGACCGGCCGCCTGTGGTACAGAGGATATGACATTCATTCACTGGCCTCGAGCAGCCGCTTCATGGAGGTGCTCTATCTCCTCTGGTACGGTGAGCTTCCGACCCGGGTCGAGCTGATCGCGTTCGAGGGGCTGCTGGCTGCGGAGCGGGAGCTTCCCGAGACCGTGTACGATGTCCTGCGTGAGCTTCCGACCGGTACCGTTCCGATGTCGGCGCTGCGGACCGCGGTCTCCACCCTGGGGTGTCTCGACCCCGATGCGGAATCGAACGCACGAGAAGCGAATCTGCGCAAAGCGGCTCGCCTGGTGGCGCAGATGCCGACGGCCGTAGCGGCGCAGTACCGGATTCGGCAGGGGCTCACCCCGGTCGGACCGGATCCCTCGCTGTCCCACGCCGCGAACTTCCTGTACATGCTCTCCGGTGAGGGCCCGGGGGAAACCGCCGAGCGCGCCCTCGATACCTCGATGGTGCTGTACCTGGAACACGGGCTCAATGCGTCTACTTTCGCCTGCCGGATCGTAGCTTCGACGCTGTCCGACATGCACTCGGCGATCACGGCGGGTATCGGTGCGCTGAAGGGTCCGCTGCATGGCGGTGCCAACCAGCGGGCGATGGAGATGCTGCTCGAGGTCGAAGACGAAACGGAAGCGGAGGCCTGGGTAGACCAGGCGCTGGCCGAGGGACGGAAGATCATGGGATTCGGCCACCGCGTGTATCGCACGGAGGACCCCCGAGCAACGCATCTCAGGCGCATGTCCGAGGAACTGACCGGTGCCGGGGGAGACAGCCGCATGCACGACCTGGCTCGACGGGTAGAGGAGACAATGCTCGACCGTAAGGGGATACCCTGTAACGTCGATTTCTATTGCGCGACGGTATACGGCAGTCTCGGCATTCCGCTCGACCTCTATACGCCGCTGTTCGCGATCGGTAGAGTGGGGGGGTGGGCCGGTCACGTGATGGAGCAACACGAGGACAATCGCCTGATCCGACCGAGGGCGGAGTTCGTCGGATCGGTGGACAGGCACTATGTCCGGCTCGAAGATCGTCGCTGAGCAACCAGAACCCAAAGCAAGGAACGGAGGCGAACATGCCTTCCGAGTACAAATTTGCGGTAGTCCCGCCTGAGGGCGCACCGACCGAGGTCACCGACGCAGGTCCGCAGGTCCCCGACAACCCGATCATTCCGTTCATCGAAGGCGACGGAATGGGCCCGGACATCTGGGCTGCTGCCGTCCGTGTGTTCGATGCGGCAGTCGAATCGGCCTATGAAGGAAATCGAAGAATCCACTGGATGGAGGTGTATGCGGGCGAGAAGGGCCAGGAGATGGCCGGCGAGTGGCTCCCGGAGGAAACGCTCGACGCGATTCAGGAGTTCAGAATCGCGATCAAGGGCCCCCTGACGACGCCAGTCGGCGGAGGGATTCGGTCACTCAACGTGACGCTTCGCCAGCGGCTCGACCTGTATGCGTGCGTTCGTCCATGCCGCTGGATCAAGGGCGTTCCGTCACCGGTCAAGGAGCCCCAGAAGCTGGACGTCGTTCTGTATCGGGAGAACACGGAGGACGTCTACGCCGGAATCGAGTGGGAAGCAGGCTCCGATGATGCTGAGAAGGTCCGTCGATTCCTGAACGACGAGATGGGTTGCGACATCCGGGAGCACAGCGGGCTCGGAGTGAAGCCGATCTCGGAATTCGGAACCAAGCGCCTGGTATCGATGTGCATTCGCGAGGCGCTCAAGGCGGGGGCCCGCTCGGTGACGCTCGTCCACAAGGGCAACATCATGAAGTACACCGAGGGCGCATTTCGCGAGTGGGGCTACGAGGTCGCGAGGGACGAGTTTGGAGATGCGACGATCACCGAGACGGAGCTGTGGAGTGCATTCGACGGTAAGCAGCCCGACGACAAGCTCGTGATCAAGGACCGGATCGCGGACGCGATGTTCCAGCAGGTTCTGCTGCGTCCGGCCGAGTACGCTTACATCGCGACCCCCAATCTCAATGGCGACTATCTGTCCGATGCGTGCGCGGCGCAGGTGGGCGGCCTGGGAATGGCTCCTGGCGCCAACATCGGAGATGGGGTCGCACTGTTCGAGGCGACCCACGGAACGGCTCCGAAGTATGCTGGGATGGACAAGGTGAATCCGACGTCGCTCATTCTGTCGGGCGTCATGATGTTCGAGTACATGGGCTGGCAGGAGGCGGCGGACGCCGTCCTGCGCGGTATCGAGCGTTCGGTGGCCGAGAAGCACGTCACGTACGATCTCGAGCGCCAGATGCGCGGGGCCACGCTCGTGAAGACCTCGGAGTTCGGAGACCGGATCATCGAGAACATGCAGTCACATTGAGCGGGCCGGCCCGGGGGCTCGCGGACGGAACCTGAGCCCGTTCATGCGTCAAACGCGTCGAGGTCCGGGCGACGCTCGCGGACGCCAGGGTCGTCGCCGGAGCGCCGGGTGCTCGCTCCGGAGGATGATTACAGTTCTTGCCGCGCTGGCCGTTCCGGTGTTTCCGGGGCGGCCAGCGCAGGCACAGGAGACTGACCGGCCGGCGCCCGCGGACTCGGTTCGGGCGGATTCCCTGGTGGCGGATTTTCTGGTGGTGGATTCCGTCGCAGTGGATTCGGTCGCCGTGGATTCGGTCGCCGTGGCAGAGGCGGACAGTCTCATCGGCCCGCTGGAGCAACCCCTGGCGGGCACGCTGCGGGACTCGACGGTGGATGAGAGCTACGCCCTCCTGGCTGCTCCACTGGATCTTCCGCCCGATGCGGGCTCTGCCGTGGTCATGGTGCTCGACCGCGATCGAATCGTTCAGAGCAACGCCCTCAACCTGCTGGAGCTTCTAGAAGAGTATCCGGGCTTCATGCCATTGCGGGCGACCTGGTTCGGCGGTCCCCAACAGGTGATGACGGGCGCCCTCGGTCCGGGGTTTCTCACGGTGCGGGTGAACGGCCGTGAGGTCACGACGATGGACGGGGCTCAACCCGACCTGACACGCTTCTCGATTGCCTACCTGCAGCGCGTTCGCCTCGTCCGGGCGAGCGTCGGCTGGATCATCGAACTCACGACTCTGTCGCGTGAAAAGAGGGATGCCTACTCGAGGGTCGAAGGAGGGACCGGGGATCCGGGGCTGAGCAGACTGCGCCTCGTGTTCGATAACGGTCTGGGCCGCTCGTTCCGCGTCGCGGCCAGCGCCGATCTGGTGGACGCGACCGGAGATCATCCTTCCACCGATTTCGACTTCTTCGGGCTGATCGAATGGGTCCCGGAGGACGGCGGTTCCGGACTCGCGTTTTCTTATCAGTCCGAGACCATCGAGCGGGATGTGTATTTTCCGGTGTCGATACGGCGGACGGAGATGTTTCTTCGCGGGCAGGTCGAACTCGGTCCGTCACTCCGTCTGGAGGCGTTCGGCGGCCAGACCGGGTGGAAGCAGGATGACGTCGAGCCGCTGCCGGAGGCGGAGCCGGACGACCGATCGGTCGTCAGCGGAGGCGTGGCGATCCGGGGGGACTGGGACCGGTTCTGGACACGCGCGTCGCTCGCCGCGTGGGTCAGTGACTATCACCCGGACTTCCAGTTCGACGGAGATGTCGGCGGGAGACTGATCGGCCCATTGAGAGCGGACGCGGGGGTGCGGTTCGCGGACTGGAACGGGTTCAATGCGACGGAACTGCGGGGCGGGGTATCGATCGACCTTCCGTTGCACCTGACGGTCAGGGCGCTGGGGGCTTCGGGAACGCGGGGGCTTTCGTATCCGACCGTCGAGCGGGTTGATTCGCTCCGCTTCGACCAGCTCACGGGACGCCTCGACTTCGTTCTGCCGTCGGTTTCTCTGTACGGCCTCGTGGAGCAGCAGAACCTCGAGAGCCAGCTGCCGTTCCGGTCCGTATTCGACCGGTATCAGACCGCTACGGTGAACCCGGTGAAGGTCACGGCGTTCGAGGTTGGTGGCGATGTACCGGTGATCCCGCTGAACTGGCTGTTTCACGATGTCTCACCGATCCGGCTGGGAGGGTTCTGGCGGTACCAGTCAGTGGGTGCTCCGCTGGAAGCGATGTACACGCCGAAGTATGTGGTCCGCGGGGTGCTCGGATTCGACGACGAGTTCTTTGACGGAAACCTCGGGGTCAATCTCGGGCTCGGATTGAAGTACCGGGGAACCATGGGTTCGCCCTCGATCGATGCCGCTACCGAGGAGAGCTCGGTCCTGGTGGGAATTCCCGACTACATGTTCCTGGACTGGAACATGGCAATCCGAGTTCTCTCGGTAATCATCTACTATCGGTACGACAACATCACCGGAATCAGCGCATTCGACTTTCCGGAGCTGCAGTTCCCGAACACGCGATCCGTATTCGGAGTGAAGTGGACATTTCTGAACTGATGCATAGCATTCGACATTGACTGTCTGTAACCTGATGTACAACAAGCTGGTACATATGGACATATGAAGTTGATTCGCGCCTCCTGCACGTTGACGGAGGTGGTATTTAATCCTATGTTCTACAGTCTATATGATACGAAGCATGACGGGATTCGGATCCGCCGCGGTTACCGCAGGCGACGTGACGGGAAGCCTCGAGCTCAGGTCCGTGAATTCACGGCACCTGAAGCTCAATTTCCGGCTTCCATACGGCGCTGAGGTGTACGAGGAGCCGTTGCGCTCCGCCGTGGGGGATCGACTCAGGCGCGGACATGTCGATGTGACGCTCCGCCTCACGCCGTCGCATGACGCCGCTGCGCGGATCGAGATCGACGAGGCGAGGCTCGTCTCCTACCTGGAGGCCTTCCGTCGCCTGCAGGGGACGCATGGCCTCGAAGGAATACCGGATCTTGACCTGGTAAGCCGACTGGACGGCGTTCTGGTCGAGCGGTCCCCGGATGCATTGGGGTCAATCGATGCGGAGATCGTGACCACGGCCGCGCAGGCGGCGGTGGACGAGCTGATCGGCATGCGTAGCCGCGAGGGTGAGCGCCTCGCTGCCGAGCTCCGCGAGCGCCTGGAGGCATTGTCCGCTCGGATGGACGAGGTCGAGGAACTCGCGCCGCTGCGGCTCGAGGCGGAGCGTGAGCGACTCCGACGTTCGGTGGCTGAACTCGCGGGCGGCGTCGACGTGGATGATGACCGTCTGGCAAGGGAGATCGCGATTCTCGCCGATCGCTGGGACATTCGGGAAGAAATCGTCAGAGCGCGGGCGCACGTCGGAGCATTCGAGGACCTTCTCGACCTTCCGGACGACGAGCCGGTGGGAAAACGCCTGGGCTTCCTCAGCCAGGAGCTCCTGCGGGAAGTCAATACGATCGGTTCGAAGAGCAATGATGCGCGGATCTCGCACCACGTGGTCGAGGCAAAGAACGAGCTCGAGACGATGCGCGAGCAGATCGAAAACGTCGAGTGAATCTGACAGGCCCGCGGATCATCTTCGTCCTGGCCGGCCCGTCGGGCGGCGGGAAGACGACGGTCTGCCGCAGGATCGTTGCATCTCGCCCCGATGTTCGGTTTTCGGTATCTGCTACGACCCGGCCCCCGCGGCCGGGCGAGCGGGACGGCGCTGACTATCGGTTTCTCTCTCGCGACAGCTTCGACGCACTGGTCGAGGCCGACGGATTGCTCGAATGGGCCGAAGTTCATGGGGAGATGTATGGAACGCCCCGTGAAGCCCTGTCGAAGGCCTCGAATGCAGGCTGCCATCTGCTGCTCGACATTGACGTTCAGGGAGCGAGGCAGGTGCGGGAGCGTGAGCCCGACGCAGTGCTCGTGTTTCTTCTGCCTCCGACTGCCGGGGTGCTTGTCGAGAGATTGCGGCGTCGGGGAAGTGACGACGACGAGAGGGTCCGCCGACGGCTTCGGACGGCACTGTCCGAGCTCGAAGCGGTACAGGAGTTCGACTACGTGGTCGTCAACGACGATCTGGACGTTGCCGTGAACGCCGTGGAGGCGATCCTGGATGCCGAAGTCCGTCGGACGGAGCGGTGTCGGGAATGGCTCGGGGAGCGCGCGGTAGAGTTGAGTGAGGCTATCGAATCGGATCTCGCCAGCTCGCACATCTGAACACAGGAGACGCAAAAGTGCCGAAGGTTTACAGCCATGAGGATCTGGTCGCCAACTCGCCCGACAAGTACCTGGGAGTGCTGGTTGCCGCCAAGTATGCGCGCGAGCTCAACCTGTTGCCGCTGGAACGCTCCCCCTACGGAGCGAACAAGCTCACGACGATGGCTCTTGCAGCTCTCGCATCGGGCGACCTGGAATTTCGACTCGTCCGACGCCCGCATCCGGACGGCGGTTGATCAGAGCCGCCGATGCGACCGTTCGACGGACGCCGGATCCTGCTGGTGGTCTCGGGTGGGATCGCAGCCTATAAGAGCGTGATCCTGCTTCGGGCGCTCCGGGCAGCGGGCTCCGACGTTGAGGTCCTGATGACGAGCGCGGCTGAGCGTTTCGTCGGCCCGGTCACGTTCGAGGCGCTCGCAGGGCGCCCTGTTCACACCGACCTGTGGACGAATCCGCTTTCCCACATCCAGCTCGGGCGGAATTGCGACCTCGTGATCGTTGCTCCCGCCACGGCGGACCTGCTGTCCGCGATGGCTCACGGCCGAGCGGACGACCTTGCCACGGCCACTCTGCTGGCAGCCGACTGCCCGGTGCTTGCATGTCCTGCGATGAACGTCCGGATGTGGGGCAACCCGGCGACCCGAAGGAACGTGAGCCTGTTGACCGATGACGGAATCCGGTTTGTCGGTCCGGCGCATGGCGAGCTCGCCGAGGGGGAGACGGGGGTCGGTCGGATGGCCGAGCCCGAGGAGATCATGGTCGAGGCGGGCCGAATGCTCGAGACGGATTCGGAGCTTGCCGGCAGGAAAGTCGTTGTTACGGCGGGTCCGACGCAGGAGCCGGTCGATCCCGTCCGCTTCATCGGCAACCGGTCGTCGGGACGGATGGGATTCGAGCTCGCGGCATCGGCCTGGCGTCGTGGCGCGGATGTCGTGTGCATTCACGGGCCCGTATCCGTGTCCCCGCCGTTCGGTCCGCGGGTCGTAGAGGTGGAAGACGCTGTGTCGATGCTGGAAGCGTTACGCGTCGAACTCGAGGGTGCCTCGGTGCTGTGCATGGCAGCGGCCGTGTCGGATTTCCATGTCGACCAGCCGGCGGACCAGAAGATCAAGAAGGATATGCTGCGCGGTGGATCGTTCACGCTCCACCTCTCGGCGGGTCCCGATCTGCTGGTCGAGACGAAAGAGCAGCGGGCAGCCGCGGGAGTATTCACACTGGGTTTTGCGCTCGAGACGACCGACGGGCTGTCCAACGCCACCGCGAAGCTCGAATCGAAGAATATGGATCTCGTCGCGCTCAACCAGGCCGGGGCACAGGATGCCGGCTTCGAAGTCGAGACGAATCGCATCACGCTGATAGAACCTTCGGGATCCATCGAGGAGCTTCCCCTGCTGTCGAAGCGTGAAGCGGCCGACCGGCTGCTGGATCGGATCGAGGACCGCCTGCGGGACGGGGACTGAGTAGCGCCCGTGTCGGATCGTTCACGGCTGCTCGTCGACCACCTGCGGCTCCGCCGTGACCTGGGCGAGAAGGAATTGTTCGTCGAGCCGGGAGAGCGCAAGGCGCTTCTCGCTCGGGCGGCCCGCCTGGCCGTTTCGGAGCGCTCGGGCGGGGAAGCTCCGAGCCCGGCGCCGACGAGACCGGAAGCAGACCGCGGCAAACCGGGTGCGGTGGGGACGGGCGGTGGAACCGGAATCCCGGCCGGTGCTCCACTGGATGCCGGACTCGAACGGCTGGCGCGGGAGGGCAGCACGGCGGAAATCCTCGAGATCCCGGATCTTGCACGTCTCCGAGCTGTGGCTGACGCCTGCCAGAGATGTCAGCTGCACGAGACCCGGAACCGGCCCGTGTTTGCGGATGGCACACCGGAAGCTCGCGTAATGTGCGTCGGAGAAGCTCCGGGCCAGCGAGAGGACGAGACCGGCCTGCCGTTCGTGGGGCGGGCGGGCCAGCTGCTCGATCGCCTGTTGACGGCCGTCGGTCTGGGGCGGGATCGCGTGTTCATCTGCAACGTCCTGAAATGCCGACCACCTGGAAACCGGAACCCGCTGCCGGAGGAGATCGAGCAGTGCTCGCCGTTCCTTCTCCGGCAGCTCGCGCTGGTCGATCCCGCGGTCGTCATTGCGTTCGGTACGTTTGCGGCGCGCACGCTGCTGGGCTCACGAGAATCACTCGGCCGGCTGCGGCAGCGGACACACCTGTACGAGGGCCGCCCGCTCGTAGTCACGTATCATCCCGCTGCACTGTTACGGAACCCGGGGTGGATTCGGCCGACATGGGAAGATCTGCAGCGGGTTCGATCGATCCTGGACGGCGACGGGCAGAAAGAGATCACGGAAAACCCGGAGGGCTCGCGATGAGCCCGGGACGGCAACATGGCTGAAGCAGGAACCTCATTGGTCGCTGAGCGCGGAAGTCCTGGCTCCCGGCAGCCCCCGTGGTCGGAAGAGGCCGAAATCTCCGTGCTGTCGGCGATGCTGATCGACGGAGATGCGGTGGCGCGCGCTGTCGAGATGGTCGACGACTCGTCGTTCTACCGCGAAGGAAATCGCCGCGTGTTCCGAGCGATGCTCCGCCTCTATTCGCGTGGCGAGGTGATCGACGTGGTCACCCTGTCCGACGAGCTCAAGAGTGCGGGCGAGCTGGAGGGTGCGGGTGGAATGTCCTACCTGGCGCGCCTGGTGGACGCCGTCCCGACGGCGGCGAACATCGAGTACCACTGCCGGATCCTTAAGGACAAGTCGGTTCTCCGAAAGTTGATCGATGCGTCCACCGACATCATCCAGGACGCATACGGTGCGCCCGCCGGTGAGGTCGACGAAACACTGGATCGGGCGGAGCAACGGATCTTCCAGATCGCGCAGTCGGCCGAGCGTCAGGGCTTCGTGTGGATCAAGGAGATCCTGTGGCCGACGTTCGAGCGGATCGAGGAGCTGCAGCGCAGTCCGGGCTCCGTCACCGGCATTGCGGCCGGGTTTCCCGACCTCGACAACATGACGGCGGGATTCCAGCCTGGAGACCTCGTGGTGGTGGCCGGTCGGCCTTCGATGGGGAAAACGGCCCTGGCCCTGAATTTCGCTCAGCACGCGGCGATCGATCAGGACGTTTCGGTAGCGATTTTCTCGCTCGAGATGTCGAAGGAAGCGCTTGTGCAGCGTCTCCTGTGCGCCGAGGGACGGGTGGACTCCGGCCGGCTGCGTCGCGGCCGCCTGCAGGACGACGAGTACGCCCGGTTGGCGACGGCGGCAGGGCACCTGAACACGGCGCCGATCTGGATCGACGATTCACCGGCCATCACGGCGCTCGAGGTGAGGGCGAAGGCGCGACGGCTCGCGGCCGAGACCAACCTCGGAATGCTCGTGGTCGACTATCTGCAACTGATGACCGGCCCGAGAAACGTCGAAAATCGACAGCAGGAGATCAGCGCCATCTCCCGATCCTTGAAGGCGGTGGCAAAGGAGCTGAACATCCCGGTGATCGCTCTCTCCCAGTTGTCCCGGGGACCCGAACAGCGCACGGACAAACGGCCGCTGCTCGCAGACCTGCGGGAATCCGGAGCGATCGAGCAGGATGCGGACGTGGTCATGTTCGTGTATCGGGAGGAGGCGTATCGCAAGGATGGCGACATGCTCGACGAGAAGGGCGAGTCGCTCGAGGGCCGCGCGGAATTGATCATCGGCAAGCAGCGGAACGGCCCGACGGGCACGATCCAGCTCTACTTCCACAAGTCGTATACGCTGTTCGAGTCGCTGGCGCCAAGGGAGGCGGGGAGCTGAAGGCGCGCACTGTCTTCTTCTGTCGTGAGTGCGGCGGCGAGTCACTGCGCTGGGAGGGCCGCTGTCCGGCGTGCGGATCCTGGAATTCCCTTGTAGAAGCACCAGTATCCTCCGGCAAAGACCGCGGCCGGGGGCGGGCCCACGCAGGCTCGACGGCCGCGGCCCGGCCCGAAGTTTCGAGCCTCGGAGATGGAAGCGCCGCGGCTGGCATTCCTGCTCGACGGGCTCTCGATTTCGGTGACATCGACCGGGTTCTCGGTGGAGGACTCGTTCCGGGCTCCATTCTCCTGCTCGGAGGGGCGCCGGGAATCGGGAAGTCCACTCTGCTGCTGCAAGCTGCGGGGCGCGCACATGCGGCCGGTGCGCACGTCCTGTATGTGTCGGGTGAAGAGTCGAAACAGCAGGTCGAACTGCGCGCCGAGCGCCTGGGTGCGGAGTCTGCCGGAGTCCGTTTCCTGTCGACCGATCGGTTGGAAGAGATCCTCGCCGCCGCCGAGGCGGAAAAGCCGGAGCTTTTGTGCATCGACTCCATTCAGACCGTGTTGAGTGATGACGTGACCTCTGCGCCGGGAACGGTCACGCAGGTGCGGGCCTGTTCCGCGTCCCTGCGGTCGTTTGCGAAGACGACGGGGGCGGCGACGGTGCTGGTCGGCCACGTAACGAAGGACGGCTCTCTCGCGGGCCCCCGAGCGCTCGAGCACCTGGTGGATGTGGTCCTGCATTTCGAGGGGCAGCGCTCGGGCGAGTATCGGATCCTGCGCGGCAGCAAGAACAGGTTCGGCAGTGTGGACGAACTCGCGGTATTCCGGATGACCGAGAGCGGCCTCGAGCCAGTCGCGGATCCGACCTCGCTGTTCCTCGAAGATCGGCCGGAGAGTGTAAGCGGTTCCGCGATCGCGGTTCCGTTGCACGGTACCCGTCCGCTTCCCGCGGAGATTCAGGCACTCACGGTTCGTTCCCGGTATGCATCACCGCAGCGGATCACCACAGGGTTTCCTCCCCGTCGCCTCAACATCATCCTGGCGGTCCTGGGGCGGAGAGCCGGCCTGGATCTCGGTGACAGCGACGTGTTCCTCAGCGTGATCGGTGGCCTCCGGCTGACGGATCCGGCAGCCGATCTGGCTGTAGCGGCAGCGCTCGCGTCCGCCAGCCTCGATCGTCCGCTGCCTGCAGGGATGGCGTTTGCGGCCGAGCTCGGGCTCGGCGGTGAGCTTCGCGCCGTTTCCCATGCGGAGGCGCGAGTGACCGCGGCAGCGCGAGCCGGGTTGAAGACCGTCGTGCTCTCCGGGAGTCTCAAGGGCTCCGTGGGGCGCCACCCTGGCGCCCGGTTCGCCGACACCGTGTCCGAGGCCCTGCGTCTGGTGGAGGAGCCATGAGCGCTGGCGCCATCATTGTCGCGGCCGGGTCGGGTCGCCGCCTCGGGGGGGAGCACAAGCAGTTCCGGGCGTTGGGCCCCGCGCCGCTTCTCGCATGGAGCTGTCACGCATTGTCGCGGCACCCGGATATCTCCGAGCTCGTGGTTGTGGTGCCGGCGCAGTTCGCGGTGGCTCCGCCCGACTGGCTCAAGGGGGTGTGCGACGTCGTAGTGGCTGGGGGGCCCACGCGGAGGGACTCCGTCGGCCTGGGAATCGCGGCTCTGTCGGCCGGGCACGAGACGGTGCTCGTCCATGACGGCGCTCGCCCCTTTCCGTCGGCGAAGCTGATCGGCCGGGTGGCGGAAGTCTGCCGAGACGGTCCGACGATCCCCGGCTTGCCTCTCACCGATACCGTGAAGCTGGTGGGGGAGGGAGGAAGAGTCCTCTCCACGCTGGATCGAGACCGGCTGCGTGCCGCGCAGACTCCTCAGGGGTTTCCGCTCGCCCTGCTTCGGGAGCTCCACGAGCGGGCCGCCCGTGACGATACAGAGGCGACGGACGATGCCTGCCTCGCGGAAGCGGCCGGAATTCCGGTGCGCGTCATCGATGGCGAACCCCTGAATCTGAAGGTCACGACCCGCGCGGACCTGGCGCTGGCCGAGTGGCTTGTGCGAAGCGGCGAGCCCGAAGCCGCGGGCATCGAAGTGCCCGGAGTCGAGACGAGCTGACGGGATGGCGCGGTTCGTCGAGCTCGATTCCACGGCGGTCACGGATGAATGGGTGGAACGCGTTTGCGCGGGCCTCGGGTCGGGTGCACTTCTGGCTCACCCCACGGCGTCGGTGTACGGACTCGGAGGGGGAGATCCGACAGCCGACTCGATCGTTTCCCGGTTGAAGGGGCGGGCCGCCGCCGCTCCGATCCTCCGCCTCGTGTTCGATGCCGGCAAGCTCAGACGCCTGTTTCCCACAATCGTGTGGCCGGAAGTCGCAGATATCCTCGCGGAGTCATTCTGGCCGGGCCCGCTGACCCTGGTGCTGGACGACGGATCGGAATCCGGTCTGGCGGTTCGCGCAGAGTCTCATCCGGTCACTCGAGCGGTTCTCGAACGCTGGGACGGTGCTCTCGGCTCGACGAGTCTGAATCCGAGCGGGGCGGCTCCGGCCCGCACACTCGAGGAGGCACGCGGGATCCTTCGCGCGATGGTTGATCCGGGCAGGTCCCTGTTGCTGGTCGCGGCGGGAGACCTGGCGGGTCCGCCGCCGTCCACGCTCCTTTCCCTCCGGGGCGGGGAGCTCCGCCTGTTGCGGGAAGGTGCAGTCGAGAGATCAGTGCTCGAGCAGGTCCTCGGGCGCTCGTTCGACGGATGAAAGGAGGCGCCGGGTGACGAAGCGGAGTCTGCTGTTCGTGTGCACGGGGAATACGTGCCGCAGCCCGATGGCGGAGATGCAGGCGAAACAGCAGGTGGAGTCCGCGGGGTATGCCGGACTCGGTGTTACCTCGGCGGGCACGGCGGCGCAGGACGGATCCAAGGCCTCCGACCTGGCGCTTCGCGTGGCCGCGAATCGGGGTCTCGACCTGTCGGATCACCGTGCCCGCGCACTCACGCCGGAGCGGATCGGGAGCGCTGATCTCGTCATCACGATGACGAGGCTTCATTCGGACGCGGTCGCTCATCTCGCTCCGGGCGCTCCGGTCATTCTCGCCACGGAGTTTCTGCCGGCCGGCCATCCGCTGCACGGGCTCGATGTTCCGGACCCTTTCGGCTCCGGTGTCGAAGCGTACGAAGCGACGTGGGAGGTCCTGGAAGAGTGTGTTGACGCTCTGTTCGATGAGCTGGGCGGTGGGCCGGATGAGCGATCGACCTCCGGGACGCAGGACACGTGAAGATCTTCGGTCTCGTCGGTGATCCTGTCGGGCACTCACTGTCGCCGGTCATGCATGAGGCTGCATTCCATGAACTCGGACTGGATGCGGAATACAGGCTGGTCCGGGTGCCTGCGGATCGGCCAGGGGATGTCCGACCCGCGATCGGGGATCTCGCATCATCCGGCGGCGGCAACGTTACGGTGCCGCACAAGCAGACCGCGGCCGGCGTGCTCGATATCGCGTCGGAGGACGTCCTGCTGACCGGCGCGTGCAACTGCTTCTGGTCCGATGGAGTCGGTCGGCTGCACGGAGACAATACGGACGTGGGCGGGATCCTCGCCGTGCTGCAGTCAACACCGGGTCTCGATCCGGTCGGCGCCTCGGTCCTGGTCCTGGGGGCGGGCGGCGCGGCGCGCGCGGCTGTCGTCGCGTCGAGTCGTGCGGGAGCCGTCGGCATCTCCGTGCTCAACCGGAGTCCGAATCCAGTTGCTGCTCTCGTCGAGCAGCTGGCCACTGTGTGTCGGGCACCGATCTCGATCGCGCCGAATCCGATCGACCCGGGAAGCTACGACCTCGTGATCCAGGCGACCCGGCTCGGCCTGAACCCGGGGGATCCGCTCCCGCTCGAGATCGGAGATGCCCCGCCGGAATTCGCGTTCGATCTCGTGTACGCTCAGGGCGAGACCCGGTGGACGAAGCATGCGCGAGAGCGTGGTGCTCAGGCCCGCGACGGCCTCGCAGTGCTGCTCGAACAGGGTGTGCTGTCGCTCGAACGCTGGCTTGCCAGACCAATGCCGCTTGCCGTGCGGAATGCGATGTGGAAGTCGCTGCAGAACGCCGTCCGATGATCGGAATCCACCCGGCGAGGCTGGCAGCCACGGTATTCGATCTTCTGCTACCCCCGGTCTGTGCCGGGTGCGGGGTGACGGTGGAAGCCGGGCGGGCACCGGTATGCGGGGCGTGCGAGGCCCGGCTACCCCGGATCCCACGCCCCCGGTGTCCGAGGTGTGGTTTCACTCGGCTCCCGGAGCTCGCTTCTCCCGACAGGTGCGGCGAATGCGAGCCGTGGCCCGAGCAGTTGCGACGGACCGAGTCCGCGTTTCTGCACGAGCCGCCGGCCGAGTCCCTGGTACACGGGCTGAAATACAGGGGCTGGACGTCGCTCGCTTCCTGGATGGGGGGACACATGGCGCCGGCTGCGCGGCGCCTGGCTGAGGGCCCGGCGCTGCTGGTACCCGTTCCTCTCGCCCCGCCCCGCCTGCGGGAGCGCGGATACAACCAGGCAGGGCTCCTCGCTGAAGCACTCGCTCGAGAGCTCGGCTGGCCGTGCAGGGCAGCGCTGAATCGCGGAAAGCAGGGCCGCCGACAGGTACGATCGGGCCGAGTGGATCGAGCGTTGAACGTGCAGGACGCATTTCGTGTCGACCCGTCGTTCCTCGCGGAGGTCGACACGAAACAACGGTTGGAGGGGATTCCGCTGGTTCTGGTGGATGACGTGATCACCACCGGCGCCACCGTCTGTGCGTGTGCCGCCGCCCTCGAAGCCGCGGGCCTCGGATGCGCCGGCGCCGTGAGCTTCGCGCGGACCCCGCCGCGGGTTCCTGGAGTCTGATCCCGGGAGGGGGTTGTCCGCGGCTCGTTTCCCTTGCAAGGTACTATTCACCGGTGGCATTCGGGCCCCGGTCGGCCACGTCAGTCCCCTCAGCATCGAGGAGAAGGAAATATGTCGGTGAAGATCGCGATCAACGGATTCGGCCGGATCGGCCGGAATATTCTCCGCTCGGCCCTGCAGAACGGTATGGGCGACCTCGACCTCGTAGCCATCAACGACCTCACGGACGCGAAGACCCTCGGCCATCTGTTCAAGTACGATTCGGTGCACGGGACGTTCGACGGCGAGGTGGACGTAGATGGCAACGATCTGTTCATCGAAGGCGAGCGCTTCACGGTGCTTTCAGAGCGGGACCCGGCGAAGCTGCCGTGGGCGGATCTCGAAGTCGACATCGTTTTCGAGGCAACCGGCCTGTTCCGGAAACGCGCGGACGCTCAGAAGCACCTGGATGCCGGCGCGAAGAAGGTGATCATCACGGCGCCGGCCGTCGACCCGGACATCACGCTCGTGCTGGGAGTGAATGACGACAGCTACGACCCCGCCACTCAGAACATCATCTCAAATGCGTCCTGCACGACGAACTGCGTGGCGCCGGTGGTGAAGGTCCTGGTCGATGAGTTCGGGTTCAAGAATGGACTCATGACGACCATTCACAGCTATACCAACGACCAGGTCATCCTGGACCTTCCGCACAAGGACCTGCGACGAGCGCGGGCAGCCGCCGTTTCGATCATCCCGACGTCCACCGGCGCCGCCAAGGCGACCGGACTGGTGATCCCGGCTGTGAAGGGGAAGATCGACGGGATGGCGTTGCGCGTTCCGACGCCGAATGTGTCGATCGTCGATCTGGTGGCGACGGTCGAGCGTGCGACGACCGTCGACGAGGTGAACGCCGCAATGAAGGTTGCCTCCGAGGGCGCGATGGCCGGCATTCTCGGATACGAGGTAACTCCGCTGGTATCGATCGACTACGTCGGTGACCCGAGGAGCTCGATCGTTGACGCGCTGAGCACGGCCGTGGTCGACGGAACACTGGTGAAGGTCATCTCCTGGTACGACAACGAGTGGGGCTACTCGAGCCGCTGCGTGGATCTCGCGCGACGGATCGGCGAGTACCTCTGATCCCGGAGCGACGATGCGACCCAAGACTCTGCGGGACCTGGATCCGGACGAGCTCCGTGGAAAGCGGGTGCTCGTCCGCGTGGACTACAACGTCCCGATGGATGAAGACGGCACGATCCGGGACCCAAACCGGATCGAGGCGAGCCTTCCGACGCTGAGATATCTGCTCGAGCATGGTGCCAGGCCCGTGCTGATATCGCACCTCGGCCGACCGAAGGGTACGGTCGTGCCTCGCTATTCCCTTGCCCCTGTCGCCCCGGTGCTCGAGCAACTGCTCGGAGCGCCGGTTCAGTTCGTCGCGGAGACCGATACGGAGGCGGCGGTTGAAGCGACTCGACAGATGGAGGAGGGAAGCGTTCTTCTGCTTGAGAATACCCGATTTCTTCCAGGGGAAACCCGGAACGATCGGGATCTGTCCGAGCGCCTGGCGCGCCTCGGAGACCTGTTCGTGAACGATGCGTTCGGCAGTACGCACAGGGAGCACTCGTCGGTCGTCGGAGTCGCGGGGATCCTGAGCCCGGCCGTGGCCGGGTATCTCGTCGAGTCCGAGCTCGAGGCGTTTGCCGAATTGCGGAATCCGCGCGAGCGTCCGTTCGTCGTCGCGTTCGGAGGCGCAAAAATTTCCGACAAGATCCCACTGATCGAAGCGTTCCTCGAACGCGCCGATGCTGTGCTCATCGGTGGCGCCATGGCGAATACGTTCATCCGGGCGTCAGGTCTCGGGACGGGGACCTCGCTGGTTGAGGAAGACGCTCTGGAGGTGGCGGCCGGACTCCTCGGCCGACCCGAGCATCGCCTCAGCCTCCCGACCGATGTCGTGGTGGCGGAAGCGGGAGCCCGGGATGCGACTCTGTCGGAGATCGTCCCGATCGATGCCATTCCGGATGATCTGGCGGCGTTCGACATCGGACCGGAGTCGCGGGAGACGTTCGCCCACGCGATCGGCGAGAGTCGGACCTTTTTCTGGAATGGTCCGATGGGGCTGTTCGAGATCCCGGGATTCGACTCGGGAACGGTTCGAGTGGCCCGGGCGGCCGCGGAGGCGACGGCCGAGGGGGCGTTCACGGTCGTCGGTGGCGGGGACTCTGCCAGTGCCATCCGGCAGGCGGGTCTTGCCGGGGCTGTGTCTCATGTCTCGACCGGTGGTGGAGCGGCACTCGAATACCTGGCGCAGGGCTCGCTTCCCGGACTCGACGCACTCGACAGGATAGGACTATGAGCATGCGGGCGAAGCCGCTGTTTGCGGCGAACTGGAAGATGTTCAAGGGTCCGCGGGAGACGGAGGAGTTCGTCGGTCGCTTTTCGTCTGTGTATTCCGCCCACCCGGACCGGAGGGTCGTGTTCTTTCCTCCTTCGATCAGTCTCGAAGCGTTCGTTCGGTCCACAGACCAGAGGCCGGACCTGGAAGTCGGAATCCAGGACGTGCACGAAGATGTCGATGGAGCTCATACCGGGAGCATCTCCGCACTCATGGCCGCTCAGGTGGGACTTGACTGGGCGCTCGCGGGTCACTCTGAGCGACGCCGGGAATTCGGGGATGACGACGCGCTGGTCGCTGCAAAAGTCGGCCGGATCCTCGACTCGGGGCTGCGTCCGATCGTGTGTGTCGGCGAGACGCTGGAGGAGCGGGAGGCCGGAGTGCTGACCGAGGTGCTCGAACGGCAGGTCCGTACGGTTCTCGCCTCCATGGATGCCGGGCCGCTGACCTGGGCGTACGAGCCGGTATGGGCGATCGGTACGGGCCGCACGGCGTCTCCGGAAGACGCAGGCCAGGCCCACGAGATCGTGAGACAGGCGATTCGGGGTGGAGGAGGTGGGGAACTGGCCGACTCGGCCGTGATCCTGTACGGTGGCAGCGTCAAGCCGTCGAACATCGAGGCGCTGATGGCGGTACCGGGTGTGGACGGAGTTCTGGTGGGTGGCGCGAGCCTGGATCCCGAGGCGTTCGCCGTGATCTGTGCCTGTCCGCTGGGAACGCGTTGACGGTTCCGGGCTGAAACGGTAACTTTGAATCTGCTGCGGGCCGAGAGGTCCGCAGCGTTTTTTACACCGGAAACCGAGGACAGATGTTTACCATACTCACTGTTCTGATAAGCCTGCTGGCGTTGTTCCTGATCGCGATCATTCTGTTGCAGTCGGGCAAGGGTGGGGGGCTCGCGGCCGAATTCGGGGGTGCTTCCTCTTCGACCGACTCGATCATGGGTGGCCGCCAGGCGGCCAATGTGCTCACGCGCGCGACCTGGATTGGAGGGGGTCTGTTCCTGGGTCTCGCCCTGCTGCTCACGATTATTTCGGCCCGAGGCACGGGTCCGGCGGAATCGATCCTGCGGTCTGAATTTCAGGCACCGGCCGGCGCCCCGACTTCGGTACTGGACTCGGAGGGCGAAGGGGCTCCGCCGTCCATGCTGCTGGACGACGCAGCGGGGGGCGAGGCAGAGCAGCCGGCTCCCGTCGATGGACCTCCGCCGGAAGAGGGCGAGGGCGGTTCGAACTGAGCTGAGCACTTCGGGACGCGACAGGTTGTGCCGGGTTTCGGGCCGTCTTTCGGGGCGGCCCGATGTTCATCGAGGAGGAGGCGCTGCGGGGTCGAACGGTTCGTCCGGCGGCACGTCGAAGAACTCCGGAAACCTGCCGGTGTCCTGTTCAGCCTCGATCCACGCCTCGAACCCGGACGGCACGAGACCATCGTACGACTTTCCCTCCTTCGCGGTGCGGGTCGCAAGATCGTTGGCATACTCGTTCTTCGGGTGTTCGGCGTGTCCCTTGACCCAGCGCCAGTCGATCCGGTGGCGTCGAGCCTCGTCTACCAGTTGACGCCACAATGCGAGGTTCTCGATCGGACCTCCCTTGCGCTTCCAGCCCTTCCTCGCCCAACCGTGTACCCACTCCGTCATTCCGCGCACTAGATACTGGCTGTCCGAAGTGAATGCGACATCACATGGGCGCTTGAGGCTGGAGAGACCGGCGATCGCGGACAGGAGGGCCATCTGGTTGTTCGTGGTGTCGGGCTCGAACAGAGCGTAGTCGCGCCGGTGCCAGCCGCGCCGATCGTCGAACCGCTCGATCAGGCCGGCTGCGGCTCCAGGGCGGGCACGGTCGCGGAACTGGTTGCCCAGACAGGACTCGTCCGCGTAGATATACACCGTTTTCTCATCCAAGGGACGCCCCGCGGGGTAGTTCCGTTTGTACGACGGAGCCTGAAGGGACGAAGCCCGTGCCGCTGACGCAAGTGTATGACGGAGCACTCCTGCTCGAGGACGGTCGCCGGTTTCCGGGAGGACTGGCCGGAAGCAGATCGGCGGGTGTCGGAGAGATCGTGTTCACGACGAATCTCACCGGCTATCAGGAAGTCCTTACCGATCCGTCGTTCGCCGGCCAGATCGTCGTGATGACGGCGCCGATGATCGGGAACTACGGCACCACCGGTCTCGACGCCCAGTCCCGTCGTCCGTGGGTGGCGGGTTTCGTGGTGAGAGAGCTGTCCGATGCACGGCACGGGTGGCGGACGGAGCAATCTCTCCCGGCGTATCTCGAGCTACACGAGATTCCGACGCTGGTCGGCGTCGACACACGGGCCGTGACGCGGCATGTCCGGGAGCTGGGAGCCATGCGCGCGCTGATCGTGCCCGCCGAGTGGAGTGAGGACCGGGCACTCGAGAGACTTCGCTCGGAGCCGCCGATGCAGGGTCGGGACCTGGCGACCGGCGTGACGACTCCCCGGCCGTACGAGATCGGGGCGAGTGGTCAGGAGCGGGGTGTCGTGGTGTGCATTGACTACGGAGTGAAACAACGGAGCCTCGATCTGATCGCCTCCGCCGGGTTCCGAGTGCGGGTCGAGCCCTCATCGGTCGCTGTGCAGGAGATCCTCGCACGAAAGCCGGTCGGAATATTCGTGTCGAACGGGCCGGGTGACCCGGAAGCGATTCCCGACGCACCCGAGAAGCTCCGGGAGCTGGCCGGCGCCGGGCTGCCGGTGTTCGGCATCTGTCTCGGGTGTCAGCTGATCGCTCGGGCATTCGGTGGCAGCACCTGGAAGCTTCCGTACGGACACCGCGGCGGGAATCACCCGGTTCGGAATCTCGACACCGGAGCGGTGGAAATCACCTCGCAGAATCACGGGTTCGCGATCGTCGGAGAGGGGGACGAAGTGGCCGGAGCGCCGGTGCTCCGCGTCACCCACCGCAACCTCAACGACGGAACGATCGAAGGCGTTGCGCACTCGGATCTTCCGGTGTTTGCGGTCCAGTATCACCCCGAGGCGGCGCCCGGTCCACACGACAGTCGGTACCTGTTCGATCGCTTCGTCGAAGCGATAAGCGCAAGTATCGCTCCCCCAACTGGTTGACAGCGCTCCGCCCCTGACGCTACGTTTCCGCGTCGTCGGAGGGCGTGGTGGGCTTCTCCGGTCCCCCTCGCTTCTCGAGTATTCCCCATCTAGTGGGGGCATCTGGACTTGCAGCGACGCACCGGTATTCTCGGAATCGTACTCCTGCTCGTGCTGTTCGCGTCGGGCGCGTTCTTGACCGCCAGGCTTCTGCTTGGAGGACGGGTTCCGGGTCTGACGAGGAAGCGGGTAGCCGTGCTTCCGATTGTCGGCATCATCGACTCTGAGACTAGATTCGTCCGGGAGCTTCAAGCGTTTCGCGACGATCCGTCGGTTCGCGCCTTCGTGCTGGAGATTCGATCTCCCGGCGGAGGTGTCGGCGCCTCGCAGTCGATTCACGCCGAGCTGCAGCGGCTTCGCATGGAGGATGACAGGCCGCTGATCGCCTGGATCGGCGATATCGGGGCGTCGGGCGGCTACTACGTCGCTCTGCCGGCGGACTCGATCTTCGCCTTGCCTGGCTCGATCACGGGTTCTATCGGCGTGATCATGCAGTTTCCGAACGCGGAAGAGCTGTTTCGCAAAGTCGGCGTCGAGCTCCAGGTAGTGAAGAGCGGACGTCTGAAGGACATGGGCTCCCCGGTACGGGAACTGTCGGAGGAGGAACGGCAGGTCCTGCAGGGGCTCGTAGACGATGTATGGAACCAGTTCGTGGACGCGGTCGCGGATGGTCGGGATATGGACCGTGCCCGGGTGGTCGAGCTGGCCGATGGTCGAGTGTTCTCAGGCGAGAGAGCGTGGAGGCAGGGGCTGGTGGACCGACTCGGGACCCTGCAGGACGCGGTGGACACGGCCGGGCGGATGTCAGGCCTCGGTGAGCGACCGCGGATCGTGCGGCCGTCGCGGGAGAAGGTCAGCCTGCTCGATCTGCTCAGTGGCGTCGACGAAACGCGAATTGCGGCCTGGATTCAGATGGTAAAGACCGGAGCAGGCGGTACGCCCCGGTTGAACTACGAGTGGCCATGAGGCGCCGGCGCCCTCGGGCGCCGTAACACCCCGGCGGGAGGTAATCAGCCATGACGAAAGCGGACCTGGTGGAACAGGTGTACGAGGCGATCGGGCCGGGAGTGACGAAGAAAGACTGCGGAGCGGTCGTCGATGCGTTTCTCAATGCCGTGAAGCTGGCGCTCGCCAATGGCCAGCACATCGAGATTCGCGGCTTCGGCACGTTCAAGGTGAGGCAACGTCGTCCGAGGATCGCCCGGAATCCACGCACCGGGGAGACGGTCGAGGTCCCGTCCCGGGCGGTGCCGGTGTTCAAGCCGTCCCGACTGTTCAAGGCAGAGGTGGACGAGCACAAGCTCGAATACAAGGTCTGAGGTTAAAAGACGGCGGGCCCTCCCGGAAAGGCCCGCCGCATTGCACCGGTCAGGTTGAACCGAACCAGGCCCGAATCCGGTCGGCTCCTTCGGCGAAGACTTCGTCCTCGACCGAGAAATTGAGGCGGAGAAATCCCGGAGTGCCGAACGCCTCACCGGGCACGGTGGCCACTCCCGTCTCCACCAGAAGCGACTCGGCGACCGCCGCTGAGTCCGTGCTCGCCTCATCGCCCGAACCGAGGCGGCCGTACAGGTAGATCGCTCCCGGCGGGAGCGGAGCCTCGAATCCCGGGATTCCCTGCAGGGCGGCGTGCGCGGCCCTGCGTCTCCGGTCCAGGATCTGCCGGAAGTCCCCGATGATCGCCTCCCGGGCCTCCGACGCGATCACCGCCGCCGCCGCGTACTGCGACGGTCCCGCTGCGGCTGACGTGGTCTGGCTCTGAAGAGCGGAGGCCTTCCGGATGAGTTCGGGAGGACCGACGGCCCAGCCGACTCGCCAGCCCGGCATCGAGAACGCCTTCGACATTCCGTCCATCGCCACGATGTGGTCCGGCCGGTCCTGCACGTCGAACACAGATGGGGCTGCCTCGCCCTCGTAGTACAGGCGGCGGTAGATCTCATCCGACAGGATCCAGATTCCGTGCTCCCCCGCCCAGGCGCAGATTTCCTCGAGCGTGCCGATATCCATCACCGCCCCCGAAGGGTTCGAGGGACTGTTGAGAAGCAGGCCCCGCGTGTTCTCGGTGCGCTGCGCCTCGAGTTGATCTACCGACAGGGCGAAATCCTCGTCGAACTCTGTTGGCACCACGACCGGGTTGGCACGCCCGAGTTCGACGACCGGGAGATAGGAGGGCCAGAATGGCGCCGGGACGAGAACTTCGTCCCCCTCTCCGAACAGGCAGAAGCAGAGATTGAACAGCGCCTGCTTGACTCCCGCGCTCACGAGGACACCGGCCGGGTCGTCCGGAGCGTGAGAAGATGTCTCACCGAGATAGCGAGCGACCCCTTCGCGCAACTCAGGTACGCCGGGAGTGGGAGGGTAGCCTGTGCGACCGGCCCGGACCGACGCGGCCGCTCCTTCGGCCGCAACCTCGGGCGTCGGGAATGAGGGCTCTCCCGCGGAGAGATCGATGATCGATTGACCCTCGGCTCGCATCTTCCTGGCCCGCGCAGTGATTGCCAGGGTCGCGGACGGGGTGAGTGCGGCGACGTTATCTGAAAAACGCACAATGACTCCCGCGTCGGGGAATTGAAGCAGATGGGAGGGGGCGATAGATTCCGCCGCGCGCTCCACTCGAGATCAGTGCTCGGATCCATGGAGAGTGTCCGGAACACCGGATGAAAAAGTATTCCACGCGCCGCGAAGGCGTCAAGAAGGCGGAAAGGGCGACGATTCATGATCAGCGAGACCCTCACGGCGATGAGTCCGGAACGGACGATCGACGTGGCGAAGCGGTTCTTCACCGACTCCGGTGCCATGCTCCCCGCTACGATCGTGAACGAGGGGGAGAATCACCTGACGGTCGCGACGTTCCGCAGCCGCCTGGCCATCTCCGCCTGGCCGGACCCTGATGGCCGGGGAACGCGGGTCCGGGTCAGCACGCTTCGCCGTGACGACGCGGTCGGCAAGCTTCTCACCCTGCTCGCGACGAGCGAGACCGGGGACGAAGCGGGTTCGTCGGGCCCTGAATGACACTCGCCGTCGTCCCGGTCCGCGTCCTCCTGTTCGGCTGGTACCGGGAGCTGGCCGGCACGGGCGAGATCCAGCTCGATCTTCCCGCCGGCAGTCGGGTCGAGGACCTGATCGCTGAGATCCGAGCGGACCCGGCGTTTGCAGACATCTCATCCTCGCCGGCAGTCGCCGTCAATCGCCGGTACTCGCCTGGCAGCCGGGTGCTGTTTCCCGACGACGAGGTCGCCCTCATTCCTCCGATGTCCGGTGGCTGACTCCGACGCACGGGTCGGGGTCGCCTCCCGGCCGATATCGGCATCGGCGCTGGCGTCGGCCGTCGGCGCGAGGACCGATGGGGCAATCGTCACATTCGAAGGCCGGGTTCGGGCCCGGAACCAGGATCTTTCAGTTCTCCGGCTGCACTACGAATCGTACGATGCGATGGCCGATGAGGTGCTGAGGCAGATCGCGGCCGAAGCCCGTGACCGGTTCGGCGTCGGGGAAGTCGCGGTACTGCATCGCGCCGGATCGCTGGAGGTCGGCGAAGTAAGCGTCGCGATTGCCGCCTGTGCTCCTCATCGGGCGGCCGCATTCGATGCGGTGCGGTATGTGATCGAGCAGATCAAGACCCGGCTGCCGATCTGGAAGCGAGAAGAGTACGAAGACGGAACGAGCCGGTGGCTCGACGGCGCCGTGCCTCCGGTCACGCCGGACAGCGGTGCCGATCCCGGCACGGGAGCTGGCACATGAGGGACGGCCTGGGCAGGACGATCAACTACCTGCGGATCTCGGTGATCGACAAGTGCAATCTGCGCTGCACGTACTGCATGCCGGTCGAAGGATTCGAGTGGATTCCGAAGTCGGAGATCCTGCGGTACGAGGAGATCCAGTCGATCGTTCGCGAGATGGCGGGCATGGGGTTGCGCCGCGTCCGCATCACCGGAGGAGAGCCGCTCGTCCGGCAGGATCTCCCGGAACTCGTGCGACAGCTGAGGACGATTCCGGAGATCGAGGACATATCTCTGTCCACCAATGCGATTCTCCTCCCGCGGTTCGCCACGGAACTGCGACTCGCCGGCGTGGACCGGGTGAACATCAGTCTGGATACGCTGCGACGGGACCGGTTCGAGGAAATCGCCCGGCGCCCCGTGCGGTTGTTCGACGAAACCATGAAAGGAATCGCGGCCGCCGAAAGCGCCGGCTTCACTCCGATCAAGATCAACACGGTCCTGTTGCGTGGCATCAACGACGACGAAGTGGTGGCGTTTGCCCGGATGACCCGGACGAGACCGTGGCACGTCAGGTTCATCGAGCTGATGCCGGTGGGCGAGAACCTGCACCTGGCGGACCGGTTCATAGGCACCGACGAGGTCCTGGCGCGCCTGCTGGAGATCGACGAATTGCTTCCCGACGAAGGGCCGATAGGAAACGGTCCGGCCCGGTACTACCGGTTCGCGGGGGCTCCCGGCTCGGTCGGTGTGATCACGCCGCTGTCGCACAACTACTGCGATTCGTGCAACCGGTTGCGGCTCACGGCCGATGGCCGGCTCCGGACCTGTCTGTTCGGGACGCACGAGGTGGACCTCAAGACGCCACTTCGCGCTACTGGCTCGGTTCGGAGCCAGGTGGAGGGCGCCCTGCAGGACAAGCCGGAACGACACTTGCTGGTACTGGGTAGCGACTCGGGGAGTGGGGGCCTCGGCGCGCTGAGCCAGGTCGGCGGCTGACCGAACAGGACAGGAGTCCGAGAATGACATGGGAAGAAAGAGAGCGGTACAAGGCTGGTCGGTCACGCCTCGACGAGCTTCGCGTCCGACTGGCGGACGGCTCGCCGGAGGAAACGTTGAGTCGCGGTGACGCACTCGAGATTCTCGATCTCCTCGAGATGTTCGCCGAGCGGATGAGTCCCGAGCGCTGGGACCGGACGCTGGAGGTGATCGCAGATGAAGCCGCCCGTCGAGTGGACGTCATGGCTGCCCGCCGAAACTGAGGGCCCTCCCCGGCATTCGGAGTCGCGCCACCCGGTTGCGGTTCCGGGCTCGTCCGGTAGCTTGAACCACAGCGGCGTGTTCTGTCTCGTCCTCCTCGGGATCGGACACGTCGGACCAGCGGTGTCTCTTCGATTTTTTCCAACCTGAAGAACGGACGGTTCATCGTGGACAGGATCACCGTAGTCGGAGCGGGCCACGTCGGAGCGACGACGGCCCAGAGGATCGCGGAGCGTGAGCTCGCTCGTGAAGTCGTAGTCGTCGATATCCTGGAAGGAGTCCCGCAGGGCAAGGCGCTGGACCAGTGGGAGTCTGCCCCGGTCGAGGGCTTCGATACCCGGGTGACGGGAGCGCAGGGGTACGAGGAAACGGCGGGCTCGGGGATCTACGTCGTGACCGCAGGTCTCGCCCGGAAGCCCGGAATGAGCCGCGACGACCTGTTGCGCAAGAACACGGAGATCATCGCGGGCATCTCCGAGGAGATCGCCCGGCACAGCCCGGACTCGATCATCATCATGGTCACGAACCCGCTGGACGTGATGTCTTACGTCGCCATGAAGAAGACCGGATTCGAGCGGCAGAGAGTCGTGGGCATGGCCGGCATTCTCGACACGGCCCGGTTCCGCAGCTTCATCGCGCTGGAGCTAGACGTGAGTGTGCTGGACATCCAGGCCCTGGTGCTCGGGGGGCACGGGGACAGCATGGTCCCGATCGTCAGCACCGTGACCGTGGGTGGAATCCCGCTCACGGAGATGCTGGCGACCGAGCGGATCGAGGCGCTGGTCGAGCGAACCCGCAAGGGCGGCGGCGAGATCGTCAAGCTGCTAGGAACTGGCAGCGCTTATTACGCTCCCTCGTCCGCGGCCGTCCAGATGGTCGAGGCGATCGTCCGCGATAAGAAACGGATCCTCCCGTGCGCCGCGTGGCTCGAGGGCGAATTCGGGCTCGACGGACTGTTCCTCGGTGTGCCGTGTAAGCTGGGTCGCGCCGGCCTCGAAGCCGTGCTCGAAGTCCCGTTGACGGACGGCGAGACGCAGGCGCTGCAGGCGTCGGCCGAGGCGGTACGTGGCACGATGGAGCTCCTGTCCCTCTGAGAGTGACGGGATCTGAGCCAGCGGGCCGGCGAACTCTGTGAGTTACCGAGCACTGTGAGCTACCTCGAGTTCCTGGCCCGCTGGTACAACCTTCCATTCCTGGCCCTGGTCCTGGCCGGCCTCGCGGTCGGCCTGGCGGGCCGCCTCCGCCGGCGAAGAACCACCGCTGTTTCCACCGGTCTCATTGCCGCCGGAATCGTCGGGCTCACGTGGAACGGAGCACTCCACGACCTCGGACTGAGCGACTACGAGCGGCGGTTTCCCGTGATTCTGGCGAGCGCCGCTCTGATCGGTGCGCTGGTTGGAATCACGCTCGATCGGGCACGCAGGCGGCTGTTTCCAGCGGTGGAAGGCCTGGCCTTCACCGTGCCGGGGCTCGAAGGCAGCGCAGCGAGAATCGTTAGTCGGGAGGTCGGACCGGAGACCGCTTCGGGTCGGGCCCAGTGGAGAGATGAGGACGGAGTAATGCACATCGTCCGTGTGCACTCCGGAGATGAGTCGCTGCCGTTCGGCCGCGAGGTCCGCCTGCTGGCCTACGATCCCCGGGCCCGCTCCTATCTCGTCGAGACCGCTTGAAGCGGGTGAACGGAGCACGCCGGCCGGCAGTCAGGTCAGCGGAAGCTCACTTTCGAGCAGCATGCGCGCCACGGTAACGTCAGCGGTCTCCGACAGATCGAATCGACGCGGTGGATCGATGCGCGTCCAGTCCGGGTCCCACAGCACCTGGACCTGCGGGCGGAACAGGTTCTCCGGGTTCGTGGCCAGGACCTGGGCGATCTCTCCGGTCGTGAGCTGAACATAAGAGTCGAGCGGGAAAGCCGAAATCTCGTTTACCAGCGCCGCCACGACACCCGGGTCGAACCACTCACCCCCCATCGACGCGACCTGCTCCAGCGCCTCTAGCGCCGTGTTCGGGGACCGGTAGGTCCGCGGGTGGGACAGAGCCTCGAATACGTCGGCCACGGCGACGAGTCTCGCCAGGGGATCGATCGAGCTGCCCTTGAGTCCGAGCGGGTATCCCTGACCCTGCCGTCGCTCGTGCTCCTGCAGCACGATCTGCTGCAGCCATTCATATCGAGACCCGAGCGGCTCGAGCGTCTCCGCTCCGAGCTGGGGGTGCGTGCGCAGTTCCTCGCGCTCTTCCTCGGAAAACGTCCCTGGATTCGCGAGCAGGGTCTGCGGAAGGCGGGCCATTCCAATGTCGTGCACGAGACCCGCCTGGATCGCGCGGACGATTTCTTCCGAAGGAAGGGCCATTCCGAGTGCCAGCTTGCCGGCAATCACCGCCACGTTGGTCGAATGGCTGGCCAGATCGTAGGGAGCATGAGGCTCGAGCGAGCGGTTCACGAGCACGTTGTCATGCAGCAGGCTGGTGTGGATTCGTTCTGCTATTAGGCGGGTCTCGCCCAGCGACAGGGCCTCTCCCCGGCCGACTGAATCGAGAACCTGCTCGATAGCCGCCTTCGCTTCGTCGTACAGCTGACTCGATGCGCCCGCACGTGGCGTCCGGGCCCTCAAGTTCCCGGCGCGGTCGAGTCTCGCTGCCAGGAGAACCCGGCAGGCGGCTACGAGGAGCGCAGGCGAGCAGGGAAGGGTGAAGTACGAGTCAGCTCCACGGACCCGCTCGACGGGATCCCCGCCCCGCGATCCGTCGAGCAGAAGCAGGGTCCGCATCTCCGAGTGTTGGCGCTGCGTGTCGACTCCGGCTTGTGAACCGGCATCCTCCGGTCGGTCCGACCATACGTCCTCGTGGATCACCAGCAAGGTCGCGCCGGACTCCCTGCCTGCAGCGAGCGGGTCACCGATATCTCCGGCATCCAGTACGATCGCCTCCGGATCGGCGTCGAGCAGGATCCGCAGCAGCTCGTCCGCGCCCGTGGAAGGGAGCAGCACCGCCATTCTCGGGGGACCGTCTCCGGGCATTCCGGCTGTCGTCGATCTCATCGAGTCCGTCTCCGCATCGGGTTCAGGCTCCGGTCGTCCGGAGCGATTATGGAATTCTAGCAGGTATCGGCCCCGGCATGCCACGCGCCCTCGCATCGCACCGGGCGTCGGAGCATGTTATTGCCATGTTCAGAACCGCATGGACCATCGGATCGATATCGGCGTTCCTCGGGGTCGCCGCCGGCGCTTTCGGAGCGCACGCCCTGCAGACTCGACTGACCCCTGAGTTGCTCCTCGTGTACGAGACGGGCGTTCGCTACCAGCTGATTCACGCGCTCGCCCTCCTGGCCGTGGGACTTGCCGCGGTGCACCGTCCGTCCGGCAGATGGGCGATCCCCGTCGGTCTGTTCACCGCCGGGACGGTGCTGTTCTCCGGCAGCCTGTACGCGCTTGCCCTGTCAGGAGTCCGCTGGCTCGGAGCCGTGACCCCGCTCGGCGGAGTCTGCTTCCTCGTGGGGTGGCTGGCAGTAATCTGGATCGTGCTCCGCGCCGGGCGTTAGAGACGCGGGAGAGTCACCCCTGTCTGTCCCTGGTATTTCCCGCGCTTGTCAGCATAGCTCACCTCACACGGCTCGTCGGACTCGAAGAACAGGACCTGCGCGATCCCCTCGTTGGCGTAGATCCGCGCCGGCAGCGGCGTCGTGTTGCTGATTTCCAGCGTCACGTGCCCTTCCCACTCGGGCTCGAACGGCGTGACGTTCGTGATGATCCCGCAGCGGGCGTAGGTCGACTTGCCGACGCAGATCGTCAGTACGTTGCGCGGAATACGGAAGTACTCGATCGAGCGCGCCAGGGCGAAGGAATTGGGCGGCACGATGCACACCTCCCCCTGGAATTCCACGAACGATCGCTCGTCGAAATTCTTCGGGTCCACGACCGGCGACAGCGCATTGTGGAAAATCCGGAATTCGTCCGACACTCGCATGTCGTAGCCATAGCTTGACAGCCCATAGGAGATGCAGCCCTCCCGAACCTGCTGTTCGGTAAACGGCTCGATCATCGCGTGCTCGGTTGCCATGCGGCGGATCCAGCGATCGCTCTTGATGCTCATCGTGTCTCGGTTCTTTCAAGCTGAGGATTTTCGGTCCAATTCAACAATCAGCTCCACGACGCGTTCGGGTGCCTCTTCGGGAACGCCATGCGCACAGTGCTCCAGCACCGTGCACGACCCGCCGAGTCTGTCGGACCAGCGCCGGGCCGTCGCGGCCGGGGCTCGTCGATCGAGGCCGCCCGTCAGCACGTGCACCGGAATGCCCGCCGGCCGGTCGTACGCCGCCAGCTCCGAGGGACGCCAGTCGGCGAGCACTCGTGCGAGGGTACGTGCCCGCTCAGGGCTCGCGAACGCGGCCGCATACTTGGTCACGGCTTCCTCGGTCGTGCGAGCCGGGTCGGCGTACACTCGCCGCGTGAGGATATACCGGGTCAGGGGACGACGGTAGTGCCGCAGCACGGGAGCGACCGCCTGCCTTACCAGCTCGTACTCGAGGAGGCCCAGCAGCGGGGGACGCCGGGTCCACGGGGTCACGGGATTCACGAGGAGCAGAGCCCTGCACCCTCGCCAGGCGCACAGCGCCACGGCGAGGGCGGCGCCCTGCGAATGTCCGGCGACGATCGGCCGTCGCAGTCCGAGTGCGTCGGTAAACGCATTCAGACGCGACACCTCGTCCTCCAGGCGGAATCGAGTCTCGCCGCCGGCAGCGGAGGTGCCGCGCCCGGCGAGATCGGGACGAACCACCCGAAACCGGTCACTCAGCAGCAATGCGACATCATCCCACTCGCCCCGGTGAGCGCTCAGGCCGTGGATCAACAGCAGGTCCGGACCGCTTCCCTCGACGCTCGCACTGAGGCTCGCCGTCGGGTTCGAACGACACCCGACCGCCGCCTCGGGTAACGACTCTTGTGCTCGGGAACAGGTCATAGTCTCTTGTCCGCTACGTGTGGCAGAGCGCATCGCTGGAAGTTGGCGAAACACGCGTGAAACCGCACGTTTGGTTGTCGCTGCCAGCGACCGCGACTGTATTCGGCGCGGCATGCCAGCCCTTTCATTCAAGTGCCGGGACGGGTCATGCAGCAGGCATACATCGGCATCGTGATGACTCTTGTGTTCGGCATCTTCGTCGCCGGGGCTTTCCTCGTTCTGTCTCATCTGGCGAGCGTGCGACGGCCGACCGCCGTGAAGCTGTCTCCCTACGAGTCGGGCATGGACGTGCTCGGAGACACACGGGAACGCTTTTCGGTGAAGTTCTACATCGTCGCGATCCTGTTCATCGTATTCGACATCGAGGTCATCTTCTTTCTACCGTGGGCCTCGATATTCCGTGAGCTCGGACTGTTTGGCCTGATCGAGATGTTCGTGTTCGTGATCGTGCTCGGAGCAGGTCTCGCCTACGTCTGGAAGAAGGGCGCTCTCGAATGGGATTGACCGGAGGAGACCGAGAGGGATGACGAGCGGCAGGAAGGACCTCCCGACGATTCAGGGACTCGAAGCGGGTGCGGATACGGGCCCGCCGCGGTCGTGGCTGACCACGAGAGTCGATTATGTCGTCAACTGGTCGCGCCGGAATTCTCTGTGGCCGATGCCGTTCGGCACTGCATGCTGCGCGATCGAGATGATGGCCTCGGCGAGCTCGAAGTATGACATGGCGCGGTTCGGCATGGAGCGATTCTCGTTCAGCCCCCGCCAGGCGGACGTGATGATCGTCGCGGGCCGGCTGAGCTATAAGCTGGCTCCGGTGCTGCGGCGCGTGTGGGACCAGATGCCACAGCCCAAGTGGTGCATTTCGATGGGGGCATGCGCCAGCTCCGGCGGGATGTTCGACAACTACACGATCGTCCAGGGGATCGACCAGATCATTCCGGTCGATGTGTACGTGCCCGGGTGCCCGCCCCGCCCCGAGAGTCTGATCTACGCGCTGCTCATGATCCAGGAGAAGATCAAGGGCGAGTCTCTCGTGAATCCCGATCTTCGCTCGGAGAGTCCCGACGCCGCCGGAAGGCCGAACCTGCCGCCGGAGGTCATCGAGCTGGTCGCGCAGCCGTTCGGGAATTCCACTCGTCAGAATCGGGTGAGCGGTGTCGTGCCGAGCGGGGCGATCGATCGCCCGCGCGACCGGCTCGAACGACTGCTCGAGCACCAGGACTGACGACCATGCCTTCGACCGCAGTCCCACCGGAGTCAATCGAGATCGTTGCCGGTGTCCCTCGGCCTGACGGCGGGCCGGGCGCGGATCCGGCAGTCGTGGCGCTGCGCAAACGGTTCGCAGGCGCGGTGCTGTCGGTACATGCGGATGCCGTGGACGTGCCCGTCGTGATCGTCGAGGCAGCGAGAATCTACGATGTACTCGAATTCCTGAAGACCGACCCCGGGATGTCGTACGACCTGCTCGCAGACCTGATGGGAGTGGACATCGGCGGCGGACGGCCGATCCGTGTCTGGTACCAGCTCTGGTCGATGACGCACGGGCGGCAGCTGCGAGTGGAGTGCAGGGTTCCGTTCGATGACCTGGAGATCCGGTCCGTCACCTCCCTGTGGCGGGCGGCGAACTGGCTCGAGCGTGAACTGTGGGACATGTACGGCGTGACGTTCACGGGACACCCCGATCTTCGCCGCATCCTGATGCCGGAGAACTACGATGAAGGGTTCCCGCTACGGAAGGACTTTCCGTTGCGCGGACGCTTCGCCCGTTCCGAGCAGGTGCGCCGTGCGCTGGAGCGGAAGGGCGAGGAGATCTACTCCCGCGAAGAACTCGAGATGGCAGGGGTACTGCCGGGCTTACGCGCGCAGGGCGATGATTTGAGCGGTTTTCCCGAGCTCGGGCCGGGGATGTTTCCGGAAGCAGCGGTAGACGGGCTCGAGGCCGATCGGATGGTGATCAACATGGGACCGCAGCACCCTGCGACGCACGGTGTGCTGCGACTCGTACTGCAGCTGGACGGCGAGACCGTGGAGCGCTGCATTCCCCATATCGGGTACCTGCACACGGGCTTCGAGAAGACGTGCGAGTATCGCGAGTGGAACCAGGTGATTCCGTATACGGACCGGATGGACTACCTGGCTCCGATGATCTACAACGTGGCCTACGCGGGCGCCGTCGAGAGTCTGCTGGGGATTGAGATCACACCCCGGTGCACCGTCATCCGGTTGATTCTGACGGAGTTGAACCGGTTGCTCGGACATCTGCTGTGGCTCGGGACCACGGCGATGGATCTCGGCGCGACGACGGTGTTCATCTACACGTTCCAGGAACGCGAGACGATCTACAATCTGCACGAAGCGTTCTGCGGGACACGGATCACCAACTCGGCCACCCGTATCGGCGGCATGCTCGCGGATCTTCCGGCCGGCTGGGTCGAGGCGTGCAGGGACTTCATCGAGCGTCTCCCGGCCACGCTGGATGAGAGCGAGCGCCTGCTCACGCGCAACAGCATCTGGATGGGGAGAACGGTCGGCGTAGGAGTGATCGATGCGGAGACGGCGCTCAACTTCGGAATGACCGGCCCCAACCTGCGAGCCAGCGGAATCGCGTACGACGTGCGAAAGGCCCGACCGTATCTCGGATACGAGGAGTATGATTTCGATGTGCCCGTCGGAGTGACCGGCGACTGTTACGACAGGTACCTCGTCCGGCTGGCGGAGATGCGACAGAGCATCCGCATCCTCGAGCAGGCGCTGGACCGCCTGCCGGACGGACCGCTCAATGTCGATGACCCGGCTATCATCCTGCCGCCAAAGAGTGCGGCGATGTCGTCGATCGACTCGATGATCGCTCACTTCAAGCTCGTGATGGAGGGCCTCCAGGTCCCGGCGGGCGAGGTGTGGTATTCGGTCGAGGCGACGAAGGGCGAACTCGGCATCGGGATCATCTCCGACGGTGGGTCGAAACCCGTCCGCTGCCGCTTCCGGGCGCCATCGTTCGTGAACATGGCCGTGCTCCCGTATCTCGTCGAGGGAGGGCTGGTCTCGGACGTGATCACGGCGAATGCGAGCATTGACATCGTGTTGGGCGAGATCGACCGGTAAATGCGCGGCACCGGCAAGATCCGTCCGGATCCTGAATGGAGAGAGCGCGAGACGTGAAGAAAGTCCACCCGGCGGTAGTGAGCGCGCAGGCGTTTCAGGTAGCGGATCACCGCCCCGTCGAGCGTCTGTTCGACGATGCGGAGGGGAAGGACCGACGCGATAAGGCATTGAGCCGGTATCCCGAGAAAAGGGCAGCCCTGCTTCCGATGCTCGCGTACGCGCAGGAACGGAACGGCTGGATCTCGTCGGAGAACATGGAGGAGATAGCGGAGACGCTGGAGTTGACTCCGGCGTACGTCAGGTCCGTGGCCACGTTCTACACGATGTACGCCAAACGGCCCGTGGGTAAGTACTGGATCCAGGTGTGCACCTGCATCTCGTGCCACGTCAACCGGGGGGAAGAGGTGTTCGAGGCGTTTCTCGAGCACACGGGGACCCGGGCTGGAGAGGTGTCTGAAGACGGAAAGTGGACAGTGATCGAGGCCGAGTGTCTTGGCGCCTGTGGCTTCGCCACGGCCGTGCAGGTCAACGATCAGTATTTCGAGAGCGTCACCCCGGAAACGGTGCCGGAGATACTCGCCCAGCTCGAGAAGGGCGGATCCGAGGAATAGATGGGATATCCGCACAGTCACGAACTCGAAGTCGTCACGATCCTCTCCCGGCACTTCGGCGACCCGAAGGCCCGGGATCTGCAGACCTGGCTCTCGTACGGTGGGTATGAAGGCCTGAAACAGGCCCTGGGGATGGAGCCCGGCGAGATCACGACCGTGGTCAAGGACTCCGGCCTTCGGGGAAGGGGAGGGGCCGGCTTTCCGACCGGGCTGAAGTGGACTTTCATGCCGCAGGAGCAGAAGGGACCGCACTACCTGTGCTGCAACGCGGACGAGTCCGAGCCGGGAGCGTTCAAGGATCGTGAGATTCTGCGCTGGGTCCCACACCTTCTCATCGAGGGTTGCCTGATCGCGGCACGGGCGATTCGTGCGGAGCACATCTACATTTATGTGCGGGGTGAGTACTTCCCGTTTACCAACATCCTCAACGACGCCGTGGTCGAGGCCTACGAGGCCGGCTACATCGGCGCGAATATCCTGGGGAGCGGGTGGAACTGTGACCTGACGGTGCACATTGGCGCCGGAGCCTACATCGCCGGTGAAGAGACCGGACTGATGAGTTCCCTGACCGGAGGGAGGGCGGAGCCCACGATCAAGCCGCCGTTCCCGGCGCAGTCGGGAGTATTCGGCAGTCCGACCACCGTGAACAACGTCGAGACCCTGGCCGCCGTGCCGATGATCGTGGTGAACGGCTCCGACTGGTACCGGCAGTGGGGCACGGAGAAGAGCCCGGGAACGAAGCTGTGGTGCTGCTCGGGTCACCTCGAACGCCCGGGCAACTATGAACTGGCGCTTGGCGTCTCCCTGAAGGACGTGATTTACGAAGTGTGCGGAGGCGCACCCGGCGGCAAGAAGATCAAGGCCGTGATTCCGGGAGGCTCTTCCACTGCGATGCTTACGCCGGACGAGCTGGACGTGCCAACGACATACGAGGGACTGCAGGAGGCGGGCAGCTCGCTCGGTACGGCCTCTCCCATCGTGCTCAACGAAGATGTGAACATCGTCCGGGCGATGCGTCGCATCGCCGATTTCTACGCCCACGAATCCTGCGGTCAGTGCGTTCAGTGCCGCGAAGGCACGTCGTGGGTGGCCCAGATCCTCAAGCGGATCGAGGTCGGGGACGGCCGTCTGTCGGACCTCGACACTCTGTACGATCTGTGTGAACAGCTCACCGGACGCACGATCTGCGTTCTCGCCGACAGCGTGGTCTTCCCGCTCCGGTCTTCGCTGGACAAGTTCCGCGGGGAGTACGAGGCGCTGATCGGCGGACGGGCCTGAACCGAGCCCTGCGAGGCACGAGACACGGATGAACGAAACAACCAGCGAGGCGATCAACCTCACGATCGACGGTGTCCAGGTCACGGTTCCGAAAGGGATGACCGTGCTCCAGGCCGCCGAGCGTGCGGGTATCGTCGTGCCTCATTACTGCTACCACCCCGGGATTCCGTCCCGTCCGGCTCAGTGCCGGATGTGCCTGGTCGAGGTCGAGGGTCAGCCGAAGCTGCAGCCTTCCTGTGTCCTGTCGGCGACGGATGGGATGTCCATCCTGACGCAGAGCGACATGGCGAAGGAAGCGCGGCGATCGGTGATCGAGTTCCTGCTGCTGAACCATCCGATCGACTGCCCGATCTGCGATGCGGCTGGACAGTGCATGCTGCAGGACTATGCCTTCGAGACACACCAGCTCGAGAGCCGGAGTCACGAAGAGAAGCTGGTGCTCGGTCGGGACCGGATCGCGGATGACATTCTCTACTTCGCCGATCGCTGCATCCTGTGCACTCGCTGCGTGCGGTTCATGCGGGACGTGGCGGGAGACGAAGCGCTGCTCGTCGCCCAGAGGGGGCACAAGGCCTACATCGACACCTTCCCCGGCAAGGACCTGGAGAACGAGTTCCGTGGCAACATTGTCGATGTCTGTCCGGTAGGCGCACTGGTCCACGTGGACTTCCTGTTCAAGGCCCGCTCCTGGGACATGGACTCTGCACCGAGTATCTGCCCGGGGTGCTCGAACGGCTGCAACATCGACATCGCCGTGAAGGAGAACCAGATCGTCCGGGTCAAGCCGCGCTACAACGCAGATGTGAATGGCTTCTGGATGTGCGACTACGGGCGAAAACATCTCGTTATGGCCAACCGGGGCTCACGCGTCGACCTGCCCCTGATCCGACGTGACGGAGAGCTGGAGGCCGTGCACTGGGGAGAGGCGCTCGAGTGGCTGTCGACCAACCTGCCGGAAGGGAGCTCGGGCAGCGCCGTCGTTTCGGCGCACGACTCGACCGAATCGCTGGCAGCGGTCCGGGCTTTGCTCGGACGAATCGGTATCGACGGCGGGGGTTTCCGCCTGTCGCGGGGTGATGAGGCCGAGCTGACCGGATTCCCGCAGCTCAAGCTCCGCGCGGAGCGAGCGCCGAATGCGGCGGGAGCAGAGTTGTTCGGGTTCAGCGAGACGAAAGCGCTTCCGGAGGTGTCGCCGGGCGACATTCTGGTCGTGGTCGGAGACCGGCTGGAGGATGCGCCGGCCGACTACGGCTCCCGGGCGGGGTTCTTCCTTTACATCGGCAGTCATCTGTCGGACGCCGTGCGCAATGCCACGGCGATCCTCCCCGCGACGACGTTTGCGGAGATGGAGGGGACGTTCGTCAGCCACGAGGGGCGAGTCCAGCGTTTCCACCAGGCGCTCGTTCCCCCCGGTGTCGCACGGCCGACCTGGATGATCCTGCGCCGGCTCCTGGCGCTCGGAAGCGGGGAGAGCGGAATGCTGGAGGTGCGGGAGGCGTTTGCCGTGGCGGCGAGCGAGTCGGGTGAGCTGGCGGGGCTGAGCTGGGATGAAGTAGGACTCAAGGGCGTGAACCCGGGCGGCTCGTCCGCTCCGGCGGCGAAGCTGGGGTGACGATGGAACCGATGACGGGAACCGCGTTCGTCGTCTTCACGGCGCTGAAGGTTTTGTTGTTTTTCATCCTGCTGCTCGTGTTCGTCGCCATGTCGACCTATTTCGAGCGGAAGCTCGCCGGGTTCATCCAGAACCGGAGCGGTCCGAATCGCGTCGGCCCGCTCGGACTTCTCCAGGTGGCTGCCGATGGGCTCAAGTTCATCCTCAAGGAAGAGACCGAGCCCGGCGGAGCGAACCGGAAATTTTTCATCCTTGCACCCGTCCTGGCTTTCGTCCCGGCCACGGTCCTGTTCGCTGTACTCCCGTTCGCGGCGCCGCTGCCCACGCGCTGGGGCCTGGCGGAGATGATCGTGGCCGATGTCCCGGTCGGCTTCCTGTATGTGCTCGCGATCGCCTCGCTGGGTGTGTACGGAATCGTGCTGGGCGGCTGGGCTTCGAACTCGAAGTACTCGTTCCTCGGGGGGCTGCGTGGCTCGGCGCAGATGGTCAGCTACGAGGTCGCGCTCGCGATGAGCCTCGTGCCGGTGCTGATGCTGGTCGGCAATGTGGCAATGCCGGAGATCGTCTCTGCGCAGCAGGGATTTTCGGCGGGAGCGGGGACGTACGGCGCCTGGTTTTTCCTGCCGCTGATGTTCGCCGGGTTCGCCTTCCTCGTATCGGCGATAGCCGAGACGGGCCGGGTCCCGTTCGACATGGCGGAAGCGGAATCCGAGCTCGTCGGAGGATTCCATACGGAATACTCGGCGATGAAATTCGGGATGTTCTTCCTCGGCGAGTATGCCCACCTGATCACGACTGCGGCCCTGATCACGATCTTCTTCCTCGGCGGCTGGGACATTCCGTTCTGGGAGGGAGACAACATCCGGGTACTCGCCGACGGTACCGTGATCGGAGAGCCGACATGGTGGAAGACCCTTCTGACGCTGGGCTCGTTCACCGTCAAGTCACTGCTACTGGTACTGTTCTTCATGTGGCTCCGGTGGACGATTCCCAGGTTCCGGTACGATCAGCTGATGGATCTCGGGTGGAAGGTCTTCATCCCGCTGCTCATGGGTTACATCATGCTGATGGGCGTGGCGATGTATCTTCTCGACAGCTGGGGAGTTCCGGTCGGACTCAAGTACTCCGCGGCTCTCATCGGGCTGAACCTCGTAGTGATGGTGATTTTCGTATGGGTGGTCGATCGCGGGTCGATCGTCAGGGGAGCGACCGCGCGCACACGGCGGCCCCCCGGTACGGCGCCCGCGCGCACACGACCGACAGCCCCGAACGAGGCGGACTGAGATGCCTGGAAGCGTAAAGGTTGTCGTGAGGCCGGAAGCCAGTGCGTCCTACGTGCGTGCGATCTCCACGGGCCTGGGGATCACGCTCAAGCACATGGTGAGACCGAAGAAACAGACACAGCAGTATCCTGACGAAAAATGGGACCTCTCCCGCCGGCTGCGCGGGACACATCGGATGGCGACTCACGAGGACGGTCGTGCCAAGTGCGTCGGTTGCGGGCTGTGCCCGACGGTATGTCCGGTCAACTGTATCAAGCTGATCCCGGCGGAGGATGAGAACGGGGAGCGGTACGCGGCGGTGTATGAGATCGACGAGTTCCGCTGCATTTTCTGTGGGTTCTGCCAGGAAGTCTGCCCGGTGGAAGCCATCCACCTCGGAGTCCATTACGAAAACGCCGAGTACAGCCGCGAACGCTGGGTCTACGACCTGGAACGGCTGACGGAGCTGGACCATCCGTTTACGGCATTGTGGGACCCCTTCGACCCGGCATCAGAATGATCGAATCTGTCTTTTTCCTCATCTTTGCGGTCATGGCGGCCGGCGGCGGCATCATGATGATCGCCAGCAGGAATCCGGTGACCAGCCTGATGTACCTGGTGATGACTTTCTTCGCGCTGTCCGGAATCTTCGTGATGCTGGATGCGCACTTTCTGGCCGCGGTCCAGGTAATCGTCTACGCCGGCGCGATCATGGTGCTGTTCCTGTTCGTGATCATGCTGCTGAATCTCGGGCACCGCGAAGAGCTTGATATGCGGAGTCATCTGGCCCGGCTCGTGGCGCTGGTCGTCGGATCGAGTCTGTTCGCCCTCATCGCTGCGCTGGTATTGCAAGGCGAGTCGTCATCCCTCGCGAGGGATGACGGCGGAGTGTTGATGGACGCGATTCTCAGATCGCGCGGTGCCGTGGGCGCCGTGGCCGAGCCGCTGTTCACGAGCTACCTGGTTCCGTTCGAGCTTATATCGTTGCTGCTTCTCGTGGCCATCGTCGGGGCGATCGTCCTGGCCCGGCGCCGCGCACCCTGAGGCTTCGAGCATGAATCTGGACATCGAGACCGCAGCGCTGATTCTCAGCGCATTCCTGTTCGCCGTCGGGACGGCGGGCGTACTCGTCCGCCGAAACGCGATCATCGTGTTCATGTGTGTGGAGTTGATGCTCAACGCCGTGAATCTGACCCTGGTCGTGTTCTCCCGGTCGCTCGGGCTCGAGGCGCAGGTGCTGGTGCTCTTCGTCATGGCCGTTGCCGCCGCGGAGGCGGCAGTCGGCCTCGCGATCTTCATTGCGATCTTCAGACATTACGAGGGTCTGGATGTCGATCGCTTCAACCTTCTGAGGTGGTGATCCGGTGGTGAGCCTGCCATTGCTCCTTCAGGAGGCGCATGCGGCGTACGAACCGATCCTCCCGGTGTGGATACTTCTCCTGCCGTTGATCGGGGCCGTCGTGAACGGCATCGGGGCGTTCATGTGGCGCGGAAACAAATCGATTCCGAGCCTCGTCGGACCGCTCGCCGTGATCGGCGCGTTCGTGATCGTCGTTCTGAACTTCGTCGCGATGCTGGCGGCCGCACCCCACGATCCGGCGATCGTGTCGCTGTGGACGTGGATGGCAGCCGGTGACCTGAGAGTCGGAGTCGATCTTCAGTTCGATCAGCTCTCGATGCTGATGCTGCTCGTGGTCACCGGCGTGAGTTCGGTGATCCACGTGTACAGCGTCGGATACATGAGGGAGGATCCAGGCTATTCGCGCTACTTCGCGTACCTGAACCTGTTCGTGTTCTTCATGGTCGTGCTCGTGCTCGGGGCGAACTTCGCGATCACGTTTGTGGGGTGGGAGGGCGTCGGTCTCTGCTCGTATCTGCTGATCGGGTTCTGGTACGAGAACCAGGACTTCGCGAGCGCCGGCAAGAAGGCGTTCGTGGTCAACCGGATCGGCGACTTCGGTTTTCTCATCGGGATGTTTCTGATCTTCGTTCACTTCGGCACTCTCAACTACGCGCAGGTGTTCGCGGCCGCTCCGGCGACCCTCGCGTATGGCGGAGTCGTCGTGACGACGATCACGCTGTTCCTGTTCCTCGGGTGTACCGGTAAATCGGCGCAGATCCCCCTGTACGTATGGCTGCCCGACGCCATGGCCGGCCCGACACCAGTCTCGGCGCTGATTCACGCGGCGACGATGGTCACGGCGGGCGTCTACCTGGTCGCTCGGACGAGCGTTCTGTTCGCGATGTCGCCGGTATCGCAGGCGGTCGTCGCGGCTGTCGGGGCGGGCACTGCGCTGCTCGCGGCGACCATAGCCACGCAGCAGAACGACATCAAGAAGGTCCTGGCCTACAGCACGGTTTCACAGCTCGGGTACATGTTCCTCGCAGTCGGTATCGGAGCGTACACGGCCGGCATATTCCACCTGATGACGCACGCGTTCTTCAAGGCGCTTCTGTTCCTCGGCTCGGGCGCGGTGATCCACGCCATGCACCACGCGTATCACGAGGTGCACAGCGACGAGGACCCGAATGACATGCGGAACCAGGGTGGGCTCCGTCGCTACATGCCGATCACGTTCGCGACCATGTGGGTCGGCACGCTGGCGATCTCGGGGATCATTCCGTTCGCCGGGTTCTTCTCGAAGGACGAGATCATCTGGTATACGGGCGCGTATGGCTATGGAATCCTGTGGGGCCTGGCGCTCGTCGTGGCGATGCTCACGGCCGGTTACATGACACGTCTGATGGTGATGACGTTCTACGGCGAAAATCGCACCGGAGAGAACGCGAAGTCGCACCTGCACGAGGTGCCTGCTGTGATGTGGATACCGCTCGCCATTCTCGCGGTGCTGTCCGTGGTCGGCGGCTGGGTGGCCATTCCGGATGCTCTGCCGGTCCTTCCCGGTGTGAACGCGCTGCACGACTGGCTGCACCCGATATTCGCTCCGGCACGCGGCATCCTGGAATCTCATGGCCTGCAAGAGGCGCACTCTTCCCCGATCGGGGGCGGAGAGGCGATGTGGGCCGGAATCTCGACTGTGGCTGCCGCGGTCGTGATCCTTCTGACCTTCCGGGCGCTGATCCACCGGAGCTGGAAGCCGGCGGCGGAGTCGGTCGAGCCGACGGGGCTGGCCGGAGTGCTGTACAACAAGTGGTACGTGGACGAGTTGTACGACCGCATGGTCATTCTTCCACTCCTCGCCCTGTGGCGCGGATGCTGGCGGATCGTCGATGATGGATTGATCGACGGCTCGATCAACGGGCTCGCTGCGAGCACGCGAGCGGTCGGCTGGATCGGCAGCCTGTTCCAGACCGGCCGGGTCTCGACGTACATGTTCTACTTCGTTACGGGGGTGCTGGTGATCCTCGCAACCTTCCTGTTCTGAGCGGAATCGAGCCGTGAGCTTCTTCGAGAGTCACTGGGTACTTACGGTCCTTGTGCTGCTTCCGCTGGCCGGCGGTGTCGCGTGCCTGTTCGTGGGCGAGGACGATGCGAAGCACGTTGCGCTGGCGACGAGCGTCGTGGCGTTTCTGGTGTCACTCCCGCTGTTCTGGACGTTCCGGGAGGGTACGGCGGCTCTGCAGAACTACGTGTCGATACCGTGGATCGGGCAGTGGGGCATCAGCTACACCGTGGGCATCGACGGCATCTCGCTGTTGATGGTACTGCTCACCACCTTCATGATGCCGATGGCGATCCTCGGATCGTACAGCTACATCAAACGTCAGCAGCAACCGTACTACGCGATGCTGCTGATGCTGATGAGCGCGATGATCGGTGTATTCGTCGCGCTGGACCTGTTCCTGTTCTTCCTGTTCTGGGAGCTGATGCTCATCCCGATGTACTTCATCATCGGGGTGTGGGGCGGAGAGCGGAGGATCTACGCGGCCATCAAGTTCTTCCTGTTCACGGCCGTGGGCTCCCTGCTGATGCTGGTCGCGATCGTCACCCTCGTTTACCTGTACTACCGGCAGTTCGGCGTCGTGACCTTCGCGTACAACGACCTGGTGCAGCTCCCTGTCACACGATCGCTTCAGTTCTGGCTGTTCTCGGCCTTCGCGCTCGCATTCGCGATCAAGGTACCGCTGTTCCCGTTCCACACATGGCTCCCGGACGCACACGTCGAGGCGCCGACCGCGGGCTCGGTGATCCTCGCCGGAGTGCTCCTGAAGATGGGAACGTACGGTTTTCTGCGGTTTGCCATGCCGTTTTTCTCGTATGCGGCGACAAGCGATCTGGTGGTGAACACGATTATCGTGCTCAGCCTGATCGGAATCATCTACGGGGCCTGGGTCGCGGCCGTACAGCCGGATGCGAAGAAGCTCGTGGCGTACACGTCGGTCGCCCACCTCGGATTCGTGATGCTCGGTCTGTTCGCCCTGACCTCCGAGTCGGTGCAGGGCGGGATCCTCCAGATGGTGAATCACGGAATCTCCACCGGGGCGCTGTTCCTGTTGGTCGGGATGCTGTACGAGCGGCGCCACACCCGGATGATCGAGGACTTCGGGGGCATCGCGAAGGTGATGCCGTTCTTCGCGTTCGCTTTCGTGGTGGTGGCCCTGAGCTCGATCGGACTTCCCGGGACGAACGGATTCGTCGGAGAGTTCCTGATCCTCATCGGAACGTTCAAGACACATCCGGTGGCCGCGACGATCGCGGCGACGGGCGTGGTCTTCGCGGCGGCCTATATGCTGCCGATGGTCCAGCGAATCCTGTATGGCCCGATCGATAACGACGAGAACCGTGGCCTGACCGACCTCAGTCTGCGTGAGCGGATCGTCCTGCTGCCGGCACTGGTGATGATCATCGTGATCGGTGTGTTTCCCGGACCGTTCCTGACCCGGACGGCACCGTCGGTGAACGCACTTCTTGAACAGATCGACGTGCGGGCGGCCCAGGCTCCGGTGGAGGCCCCGGGGGCGGACGACCGCTTCGATCACATGCTGATCCTCGGCGTGGACGGGGATTGAGAGGGTTGACGACGTGATTCTGGACTTCAGCTCACAGCTCCACTACTTCTGGGCGCTGCTGCCGGAAATCGTCGTGTCCGTGACGGCATTGGCGGTCCTGCTGTTCGACGTGTTCCAGCGTGGGAGCAGAGGTGCGCCGAGTGCCCCGTGGATCGGAGCCCTGGCCGTGGCGGGCGTGCTGGTGGCCGCGGTCGCCAACGCGTGGCTCCTGACGGTCGAGGTCCCGGGCGACAATGCCATGATCGCCGTGGACGGATTTCGTGTCGCGACGAACTTCATCATCCTCGGGGCCACGGCGCTGGGGCTGCTGTTTTCCTTCGACTGGCTGGATCGCGAGGGACTCCGGATCGGCGAATTCTTCTTCCTGGTCCTGATGGCTGCCGTCGGCATGATGATGCTCGGTGGAACCCGGGATCTGATCGTCCTGTTCGTGGCGGTCGAGCTGATGTCGATCTCGGTGTACATACTCACCGGGATCAACCGCCGGGACCGCAGGTCGTCGGAGGCGGCGCTCAAGTACTTCCTCATGGGAGCATTCGCCAGCGGTTTCCTGTTGTACGGGATCGCGCTGATCTTCGGAGCGGTCGGAAGCATGAATCTCAGCCTCGTGACAGCTGAGATCGCCAGGGGGACGGAGGCGCGCAACCCTCTGCTGTTCGCCGGCGTCGCGCTGTTGCTGGTGGGATTCGGGTTCAAGGTGTCGGCCGTTCCGTTCCACATGTGGACGCCGGACACGTACGAAGGTGCGCCTACCCCGGTGACAGGGTTCATGGCGGCCGGGGTAAAGGCCGCGGGATTCGCGGCGATTCTCCGGATCGTGACGATCGAGCTTGCGCCAGCCGAGGCCTTCTGGGGAGGGATCGTCTGGTGGCTGGCGATGCTTACGATGATCGTTCCGAACCTGATCGCGCTGGCAGAGGACGACGTCAAGCGTATGCTCGCGTACTCATCCATCGCTCACGCCGGCTACCTGCTCGTCGGAGTCGCGGCCGGAAGCTCGTTCGGCCGGTCTGCGGTGCTGTTTTACCTTGGTGTGTACGCGATCATGACTCTCGGAGCGTTCGCGGTCGTATATGTGATCGCAGGGAAAGGTGATACCCGGTCAAAACTCTCCGATTTCCGCGGTCTCGGCTGGCGGCGCCCGCTGCTCGGAGCGGCCTTCCTGATATTCCTCCTGTCGCTGGCCGGTTTTCCGCCGACGGGGGGATTCATCGGCAAGCTGTACCTGCTGAGCGCGGCAGTGGAAGCAGGTGAAATAGCCCTGGCGATCACGCTGGTGCTCACGAGCTTGATTTCCTACTACTATTATCTCCGCGTGATCTGGAAGATGTACTTCGAAGTCGCGCCGGAGGATGCACCGGAGCTCGATCGGACCGGACCGGCATTCCGCTTCGCTGCGGCCGTTGCAGTGATTGCCCTGCTCGTGGCCGGGCTGTTCCCCGGTCATGCATTACGAACTGTGAGCGGGATCGGAGAGGATCTGACGCCTCGTTCCGCGGTAACAACGCCGGGGATCGGACAGCAGGGCGCCGTTCCACCGCCACGAGTCGTGCCCCCGCCCGCCGAACGGAGCTGAATGCCGGCTCATGAGCTCGCCGCCGGGGCGCACCCTCCCCGGCGGGCTGGCGGCTCGTGAGTCCGGGCTCGAGAGAAGCCCGGAGGATTTGAGGTCCGGCCCGGCCGTTTCCCTTATAGAGGTCTCAATGAATCTATCTCGAACCATTTTCCGTGAGTACGACATCCGGGGCATCGTCGGCGACGATCTGACGATAGAAGTCGTGCGAGCTGTGGGTCGTGCGTACGCCTCCAGGCTCCGCGCGATGACCGGACTGGGGGCTCCGCGCATCACCGTCGGGCACGACAACCGGCCCAGCTCGCCAGAGCTGGCCCGGGCCATGTGCGCCGGGCTCAACGAATCCGGAGCGGATGTCATCCTGATCGACACGGTGCCCACGCCGACGCTGTACTTCGCCGACAAGGAGTTCGGCACCGACGGCGGAATCATGATCACCGGCTCTCACAACCCGCCCGAGTACAACGGAATCAAGATGGTCGCGGGCGGAGGCTCTCTGTACGGTGAGGCGATCCAGGATCTGTATCGGAGGATCGAGGCCGACGACTATCTGGATGGAGCGGGGACGACGGAGCGACGGCAGATCCTCGAACGATACGTGGAGGCAGTGTCGGACGCCATCGATATGCCGGCACCGATCAAGGTCGTTCTCGACTGCGGAAACGGTACCGGCAGCGTGGTGGCCTGCGAGGCGCTAAAGGCAGCCGGGATCGAAGTGATTCCCCTGTACTGTGAATCCGATGGGTCGTTTCCGAACCATCACCCGGATCCGACGGTGGACGAGAACCTGGTCGACCTGATCGCCCTGGTCAGGGAGACCGGCGCGGCCATCGGGATCGGACTGGACGGCGACGCGGACCGGATCGGGGCCGTGGACGAGAACGGGACGATCGTCCGGGGAGACCACCTCCTCCTGTTGTACGCGCTGGACATTCTCCAGACCCACCCGGGCGCCGAAGTCGTGTTCGACGTGAAGTGCTCCAAGGCGCTTCCAGAGATGATCGAAGCGGCAGGCGGGGTTCCCGTGATGTGGCGGACGGGGCATTCACTGATCAAGGAGCGTATGAAGGCCGGCGGCTCTCCCGTGGCGGGAGAAATGAGCGGGCATATCTGCCTGGCGGATCGCTGGAACGGCGTGGACGACGCCATCTACGATGCCGCCCGCCTGGCGGAGCTGGTCGCGCGGAGCGGGGAGCCACTGTCACGACTGGCGGCCCGCATCCCGTCTTACCCGTCGACGCCGGAAATCCGTGTGGACTGCTCGGAGGAGGAGAAGTTCGACATCGTAGACCGGACGGTAGACCACTACCGTGAATCGCATGAGGTCATCGAGATCGACGGCGCCCGCGTGCTGTTCGACGACGGATGGGCATTGATCCGGGCGAGCAATACGCAGCCCGTGATCGTCTGCCGGTTCGAGGCCGACACTCCGGATGCCCTGCAACGGATTCGGGATGACGTGGCCGAGTGGCTGGCGGAGCAGGGCGTGACCGTTCCCGCTCTGGACTGAGGAACCGGAGTTGAGCCCCGAACACAGAACGGTCGTCGTCGCGATCGGCGGCAATGCGCTGTCGCCGTCGGGTGAGTCGGCATTCGTGTCGAATCAGTTCCGGCACACGCGCGCCAGCCTGGTCTCTATCGTGGACCTGGCCCGGGATGGCTGGCGCATCGCGATCGTGCACGGAAACGGGCCGCAGGTAGGAGACGAACTGCTCCGAAACGAAGAAGCACGCAATGAAGTGGAGCAGCTCCCGCTGGGGATTCTGGTGGCCGCGACGGCGGGCTGGATCGGGTACATGATCCAGCAGTCGCTGGAGAACGCGCTCGCTGGTTCGGGTATAGAGCGCCGCGTCGTGACCCTGATCACGCAGTCCCGGGTCGAGCCGGATGATCCGGCCATGAGCAAGCCGACAAAGTTCATAGGCAGGGGACTGTCGGAGTCGGATGCCGCCGATCTGCGCAGGGACGGGGTGCGGATCGAGGAAGATCCGCGGGGAAACCTGAGACGGCTGGTCCCGAGCCCGATTCCGGTCGAGATCGTGGAGTCGGACATGGTTCGGGAGCTCGTGCTTCGCGGCGACATCGTAATCGCGGCGGGTGGCGGAGGAATCCCGGTCTACCGCGATCCGGTTCTCGGCCTGGAGGGCGTCGATGCGGTGGTGGACAAGGACCGCGCGGCCGCGATCCTCGGTCGGGATATCGGTGCCAGTATTCTGCTCATTCTGACGGACGTGGACGGCGTGTACGAGCACTGGGGAACGGAACGGGCACGAAGAATCCCGGAGCTCTCGAGCGAGCAGGCTGAACGCCTGGTCGCGGGGGAATCGCTCGGCGCGGGCAGCATGCGACCGAAGCTGGATGCGGCGCTGCACTTTCTCGACACTGGTGGTGAGATGGCGATCATCGCGGCGCTCGAGGATGGTCCGGCGGCGCTGGCCGGACAAGCGGGAACTACGATCAGGCCCGGTAGCTGAACAGGCCGGGAAACCGTTTCTGACATAGGACGAAGGCGGAAATGAACATTCACGAATATCAGGCCAGGGAGATCCTCCGGGCGCACGGGATCCCGGTCCCACCCGGGGAGATCGCTACGACACCGGAGGAAGCCGAATCGATCGCGGCTCGGTATGGGGGAGCCGTTGTTGTAAAGGCACAGGTGCACGCGGGTGGCAGAGGTAAGGCGGGCGGCGTGAAACTGGCCGATGACCCCGCGGACGCGAAGGAAAAGGCCGCGGCTATTCTCGGATTGGAGATCAAGGGCCTGACGGTCGAGAAGGTCCTGGTTGCGCCGGCCGAGGATATTGCCTCAGAGGCGTACCTCGGGATCGTGATGGACCGTGCCACGCAGAGCGATGTGATCATGGTCTCGTCCGAGGGCGGCATCGATATCGAGGAGGTGGCGGCGAGCAATCCGGATGCGATCCGGAAACTGGCCGTGGATCCGAGGTACGGTCTGTTGCCGCACCAGGCGATGGGGCTCGCCTGGGCGCTGTACGACGACGTGAAGCTCGCGCGGCAGGCATCCGCGATCATCATGAACCTGTACGAGGCCTACCAGGCAGCCGGCGCCACGCTGGTCGAGATCAATCCGCTGATCACCACGCCCGAGGGCGAAGTGAAGGCGATCGACGCCAAGATGAATATCGATGACAGCGTTCTGTTCCGCGTGCCCGAAGTGGCGGCGATGCGGGACACGAGCTCCGAACCGCCGGCCGAGACGAAGGCGAGAGACGCCGGACTCAGCTACATCAAGCTGGACGGGCAGGTGGGTTGCGTGGTGAACGGGGCGGGGCTTTCCATGGCGACGATGGACATGGTGAAGTACTACGGCGGGGAGCCCGCGAACTTCCTCGACATCGGAGGCTCGTCGAACCCGGACAAGGTCGTGACCGCGCTGGAAATCATCAGCGCCGATCCACGCGTGAAGTCAATTCTGTTCAATATTTTCGGTGGGATCACCCGATGTGATGATGTCGCCAATGGCATCGTGGAAGCCACGCAACGCATCGACATCGATATTCCGCTCGCCATCCGGCTCACCGGTACGAACGAAGCGGAGGCCATCGAAATCCTGAATCAGGCCGGATTCACTGCGATGACGGATATGGACGAGGTGGTGAAAGCGGCAGTGGAGCTCGCGAAGGGAGACGCGTCGGAATGAGCATATTCATCGATGAATCCACTCGGCTGGTCGTGCAGGGCATCACCGGCAGGGACGGGGGTTTCCATACCCGTCAGATGATTGAGTACGGCACGCAGGTCGTCGCCGGAGTGACGCCAGGTAAGGGCGGCCAGCTGTTCGATGACTCGGTCCCGGTATTCAACACCGTCGTCGAGGCCGTCGAGCAGCACGGAGCCAATACGAGCGTCGTGTACGTACCCGCTGCGTTTGCCGCCGACGCCGTATTCGAGGCCGCAGAAGCCGGTATCAAGTTGATCGTGTGCATTTCCGAGGGGGTCCCGGTCCAGGACATGATGCGAGTGCTCCCATTCGTGAGGGAGAAGGGCGCGCGGCTCATCGGACCGAATTGCCCCGGACTGATCACGCCGGGAGTGTGCAAGGTCGGCATTCTGCCCGGACAGATCGTCATGCCCGGACCGGTTGGGGTCGTAAGCCGGTCTGGAACACTGACATACGAAGTGATCTTTCAGCTCACCCGAGCGGGGATAGGTCAATCCACCTGCCTCGGTATCGGGGGAGACCCGTTGATCGGCACGAATTTCGTGGATTGTCTGGAGGCGTTCGAAGCGGACCCTCAGACCAGGGCCGTGTGCATGCTCGGCGAAATTGGTGGTACGGATGAGCAGGTGGCTGCCGAGTACGTGCGTGACCGGATGTCGAAGCCGGTAGTCGGGTTCATCGCCGGACAGACGGCGCCACCCGGACGCCGCATGGGACACGCCGGCGCCATTATCTCAGGCTCGGAGGGGACGGCCGCTGAGAAGATGAAAGCGTTCCGCGAATGTGGGATCGCCGTCGCCGAACGGCCTGCGGACTTCCCGGAGCTGGTCGGAGCCGGACTCTGAGCGAACGGCAGGGACAGTAGAGTGAGGCTGTCCGGCGAGAGCACCCGCCGGGCGCGCCTCACCCCTTGATACGGAGGAAGAGTCGATGAGCAGAGAGATCACGCTCGCCATCGTGAAGCCCGATGCCTTCGGTACCGGCAAGGCGGGCCGCATTCTGGCGCACCTCGAGGAAGCGGGGTTCGAGCTCGTGGGCGCCCGAGTGGCGAGACTTCGACGGGTGGAGGCGGAGGCGTTCTACGCGGTTCACAGCGAGCGGCCGTTCTACGGTTCTCTGGTTGAATTCATGACCTCGGGCCCGTGCATGCCGATCGTGCTGCGCAGGGAGAACGCGGTCGCACATCTGCGGAGTGTGATCGGAGCGACGGACCCGGCGGAGGCGGAGCCAGGGACCGTGCGCGCGCTGTTCGCCGAGAGCAAGGAACGGAATGCGATCCACGCATCCGATTCCGTCGACAACGCGGCAGTGGAAGTCTCGTTCTTCTTTCCGGGCACGGAGTTGATCTGAACCGATCTCGACGGGAGGGGTATCGGGGTCAGCGCGTTGACAGAATCGGTGGAAACGACTATGAATAAAGGCTTCCCGGCGGGAATGCTGGCGTTCGATCGACTCGAAGCGGGTCCGGTCGAGTGGTCGGGCCGCTTGCCCGCGGACCCGTCGATGTGGGATCTGGGCGAGGTGGCCCTGATCGACGCTGCGGAAGCCGATCTCAACGTCGACGCCTTCACGGAGGGCGGCGTTCGTGTGCAGGGGCGGTTGGGTGCGCCTGTCGAGATGCAATGCAGACGGTGCCTGGACCGTATCGTTCGCAAGGTCGAAGTGGATCTCGACCTCCGATTCGATCCTGATATCGGGCCCGAGGAAGAAACAGAGGGATTGTACACGCTGGATCCCGATGCGGCAGAGCTCGATCTGCTGCCGGCGCTGCGCGAGGAGCTGCTCCTGGCACTGCCGGCGTTTCCGCTCTGCACGGCGGACTGCAAAGGGATCTGCCCGGCGTGCGGTACGAACCTCAACGAGGGTGACTGCGACTGCCGTGTCGACGCGGCGGACTCGCGGTGGGATGTGCTGAGACAACGGTTCCCGCAGGACCCGGACGCCGCAGAGGGCGCCGGAAGCGGGTCGGACGACGGATAGAGGATCGGGTATCATGGCCGTACCGAAGCGACGTACATCGAAGACACGCAAGCGGAATCGTCGCGGACACGACGTGGCGGAGAACGTCGCGCACCAGACGTGTCCGCGTTGCGGAGATCCGCGAAGACCTCACCGGGTCTGCCCGAGTTGCGGGCACTACAGAGACCGCGAAGTCGTCAGGACCGAGGAGTTCTAAACCGGTCCTGCGCACTGGTGCGCGCCGGGATCGAGGCATGCACCAGCGCCGCTGGCCTCGGCCTCCAACCGGAGGGCGGGGCCAGCGTGTTTGCAGTACGGGTTGTGGGTCGTGCCGCGGTGCCGGTTGAACCGCCCGTCCACGGGGGTCCCCCGGAGGTGGCGTGAAACGTCTGGCCGTAATGATGCCGGGGCAGGGGTCGCAGTTTATCGGCATGGGTCGCGACCTCGCCATGGCAGATGCACGTGCGATGGAGCTGTTCGAACGAGCGGACAGTGTCCTGGGCATTCCGCTCAGTCGAATCTGCTGGGAAGGCCCGGTCGAGGAGTTGACTCGGACCGAGAATGCCCAACCGGCGATTTTGCTCCACTCTTTCATTGCATGGAGCCTGCTGCCGGATGAAGTTCGGGCGGCTGTGACCGTAGGAGTCGGACACTCATTGGGAGAGTTCACGGCCTATGTGGCAGCCGGATCCCTGGATCTGGATGATGCCCTGAGACTGGTGCGGCGCAGGGGCGAGTTGATGGCCCGTTCCGGTGATGAGCGGGCCGGAACGATGGCTGCCGTGATCGGGCTGGATCCAGAATCGGTTCAGTCTGTCTGTGCGACCGTGTCCTCGGATGGATGCGTTGTGGTTCCGGCGAATTACAACGCTCCGGGACAGATCGTGATCAGCGGGGATGTGTCGGCAGTCGAGTCGGCGATGGTTGCTGCCACTGAGATCGGCGCCCGCAAGGTGATCCCGCTTAACGTGAGCGGAGCGTTTCATTCGCCGCTCATGGAGTCGGCTCGGTCGGGCCTGGCTGAGGCGATCACCGCAGTAGAGCTCGCGGATCCGGCTTTCCCCGTCGTCGCGAATGCAACGGCGAAGGAGGTTCGTACAGCGTCCGATGCCCGGGCACGGCTTGTCGAGCAGTTGACTTCTCCGGTTCGCTGGGTCGAGTCGGTCGAGACGATCGCCGCGTTGGCTCCCGATCTGTGGATCGAAGTCGGTCCCGGCCGCGTTCTCAGCGGGCTGCTGAAGCGGGTCGATCGTGGCCAGATCTCGTCGGCCGCGGGCACACCGGTGGAATTGGAACAGATGGTGGAGGCCTTCAATGCCTGAACTGGACGGAACGGTCACGGTCGTCACAGGCGCTTCCCGCGGCATCGGTCGCGCGATCGCCGAGTCTCTCGCGGAGGGCGGGTGCACGGTGGCCTGCGTCGCGCGGGACGAGGAGCGAGCGCGTGCGGCGGCAGAGTCCCTGCCCGGGACCGGCGGAAAGGGCTATGCGTGCGACGTCTCTGATCCGGCGGCATGCGTGGATCTCATCGCCGCCGTCGAGGCCGACATCGGTCCGGTCGATCTGCTTGTCAACAATGCGGGGATCACGCGGGATAACGTGCTGGTCCGGCTGCGGGACGAGGACTGGCAGTCCGTGCTCGACACGAACCTGAAGGGTGCGTTCAACACGACACGCGCCGTCGCGCGTGGAATGATGAAGCGACGCTCCGGTCGGATCGTGAATATCGCGAGCGTGGTAGGGTTGACGGGGAACCCGGGGCAGGCCAACTATGCGGCGTCCAAAGCGGGTCTGATCGGGTTCTCGAAGTCTGTGGCGCAGGAACTGGCATCGCGGGGCGTCCTGGTGAATGTAGTGGCGCCCGGCTTTATCGAGACGGACATGACGTCCGAACTTCCCGAGAAAGCGCGCGATGCGTTGTTGGAGAGAATCCCGTTGGGCAGATTCGGAACACCGGAGGATGTCGCTGGCGTTGTCCGTTTTCTGGCGGGTCCGTACGGGTCGTACATGACGGGACAGGTCCTGGTCGTGGATGGTGGAATGGTGATGCACGGCTGACCGCCTGGGTCGGTCGAGACAACGGAACACGCGTCTTGTCGCGTGCCGGTGAACAAACCTCGTATACGAGAGGAAATCGACATGTCGGATGCGGCGGCGAAGGTAAGGGAAATCATTGCGAACGAGCTGGGCGTCGAGATCGAGAAAGTGACTGACGCGGCCTCGTTCGTAGAGGATCTGGGTGCGGACTCGCTCGACACGGTCGAGCTCGTGATGGCATTCGAGGAAGAGTTCTCGATCGAGATTCCCGACGAGGACGCAGAGAAGATGCAGACCGTCGGCGATGCGATCCGGTATCTTTCCGAAAACCAGGAATGACCGCAGGCCCTGGTAGGGGGCGTTACGAGAATGAATGACCGGCCAAGGGTTGTCGTAACGGGTCTGGGACTCGTGACTCCGGTTGGTCTGGATGTCGAGGAGACGTGGTCCGCCTTGCTCGCAGGAGCGAGTGGGGCGGGTCCGATCTCGCAGTTCGACGCATCCGGGCACCCCGTCCGTTTCGCGTGCGAAGTGAAGGACTTCGATCCCGAGCGGTACATGGATCGGAAAGAGGCGCGCCGGTCCGATCGATTCCTGCAGTTCGCGATGGCCACCGCTGTCCAGGCGGCCGAGCAGGCGAATCTGGAAGAGATCATGCGTTCCACATCGCCGGAGCGGGTCGGGGTGATCGTGGGCAGCGGGATCGGAGGCCTGAGCACGCTCGAAGATCAGCACTCCAAGCTGCGTGACCGGGGGCCGGGCAGGGTTTCTCCGTTCTTCGTACCGATGTTCATCGGTGACATGGCCGCTGGCATGATATCGATGCGCTACGGAGCGCAGGGGCCGAATTACGCGACGGTCTCCGCGTGCGCCTCCGGCGCGCATGCCGTGGGCTCTGCCGTGCGCGCCATCCGGGTCGGAGAGGCGGATGTGATGATCACCGGGGGCACCGAGGCGACGGTCACGCCGTTGTGCATGGCCGGTTTCGCTTCGATGAAGGCTCTGTCGGAACGGAACGATACGCCCGAGACCGCCTCCCGGCCGTTTGACGCCACGCGGGATGGTTTCGTCCTCGGGGAAGGCGCCGGGATGATGGTGATCGAGAGCCTGGAGCATGCGCAGGCCCGCGGAGCCCGAATCATCGCGGAGCTCGCCGGATTCGGGCAGAGCGCGGATGCTTACCACATGACGGCCCCGTCTCCCGGAGGAGAGGGGGCCCAGATCGCGATCCGGGCGGCGATGCGTGATGCACAGATGTCGGTCGAGGACGTGGATTACGTGAATGCGCATGGCACTTCCACTCCGGCCAACGATTCCACCGAGACGGCAGCGTTGAGGACCGTGTTCGGGGAACAGGCCAACGAGTTGATCGTCAGCTCCACCAAATCGATGACCGGGCATACGCTCGGAGCGGCGGGAGGGATCGAGGCCGCGATCTGCGCGCTGGTGTGCGAGCGGGGCCAGATTCCGCCCACGATCAATTACGAGACACCGGACCCGGAGTGTGATCTCGACTATGCCGTGGAAGGCGTCGTCCAGCGCGAGGTGAAGGCGGCGCTGTCGAACTCCTTCGGCTTCGGGGGGCACAACGTATCCCTGGCGGTGCGCCGCTGGGACGGGGACTGACGAACAGCGGCCACAGGAAACGAAATGCCCAGGGTTCTCGTGATGATGGGATCGGAATCGGATCGCCCGACGATGGCAAAGGGGGTTGACGTCCTCACCGATGCCGGAGTCGACGTCGAGGTGGTGGTAAGCAGTGCACATCGGGATCCGGTGCGAACCGCCGGAATCGCGAGTTCTGCGGCCGCGGATGGGTTCGGCGTCGTGATCTGCGGAGCCGGTCTCTCCGCCGCGCTTCCGGGCGTCGTCGCGGCACACACAGATCTTCCCGTGATCGGAGTTCCGATATCGGCCGGAACCCTCGGTGGGATCGACGCCCTCCTGTCGATCGCGCAAATGCCCCCCGGTGTTCCCGTGGCCGCAGTCGGAATCGATAACGCCCGCAACGCGGCTCACCTGGCGCTGAGGATACTCGCCGGGCGTTCGGGATCCTGACCGGACTCGCGCGGAGATCCCCGTGCGCGTCGGCGTCGGCTACGATTCCCATCGGTTCGATGATTCACGCTCCCTCGTCCTCGGGGGAGTGCGGATTCCCGCCGCACCCGGACTCTCGGGCCATTCGGATGGAGACGCCGTAACACACGCCCTCATCGACGCGCTTCTGGGTGCAGCGGGGCTGGGCACGATCGGTGGAAGGTTTCCCGATACGGATCCAGAGTGGAAAGACGCGGATTCGCTGGAGCTTCTCGAGCGGACGATCCGCTGGGTGGAGGAGCGCAACTACCAGGTCGTGAATGTGGATGTGACGGTGGTTGCCGAATTGCCGCGTATTTCCCCCCATGCCGAAGCGATGTCGAACGTTCTGTCGCGGTATCTCCACATCGCGCCGGACGCCGTATCCATCAAGGGCAAGTCCAACGAAGGAATGGGCTGGATCGGCAGGTCCGAGGGACTTGCTGTCACCGCGGTCGCACTGCTCGATCAGATCGGTGACATCGACGCGCTTCACGCCAGCATACGCGCCGGGGGCTAGGCCCCGGTGCCCGAGCTGATCGATGGTCTGCTGGGCCTGGTTTCCCAGCTCCCCGTCGAAGTTCTGTATCTCCTGGTAGGCGCCGGAGCGGCGATCGAGAATCTCTTTCCTCCGATTCCATCGGACATGTTCGTCGTGGCTGGTGCGATCGTCGCCGATCGTGGGCTGCTCGACAGCCGCCTGGTGTTCCTCGTGGCCTGGGTCAGCAACCTGCTGCTCGCACTCTCCGTCTATCTGGCAGCCCGCCGGTACGGCGCGGGCATCTTCGCGACGCGCTGGGGGCACTGGTTGCTGCGCCCCGAGCAGCTGCGGCGAATGTCGTTGTTCTACCGGGAGTACGGGACGCTGAGTATCCTCGTGAGTCGGTTTTTCCCGGTATTCAGGGTCCTGGTCCCCGCGTTCGCCGGGATCAGTCATCTGGGGTTCTGGCGCACGGCCATTCCGTTGTCGATCGCCTCGGCCGTGTGGTACGGAGCGCTGGTGACGGCGGGAGTCCTGTTCTCGCGTAATATCGATCGGCTGCTCGGACCGCTGAAGGCAGTGAACACGACGGCGGGGATCATTGCGGTGCTGGTCGCGGTTCTCCTGCTTCTTCTGTGGTGGTGGAGTCGGAGGGAGGAAGCGGACTCGTGAGCCCGCGAGGTGTGGGCCCCCGCGTTCTCACCCCGGCGGACGAGGCACGAGACGACGCGTTCCTGCTCGGGCAGTTCGAGGAGTATCTGTGTTTCGAACGGAATCTGTCCGACCGGACGGTCAGCTCGTATCTGCACGACTGCCGGGGCCTGGCGGACTTCGCCCTGCTGCGCGGAGCGGCAGGGCCCGGCGCCGTGGACTACGCGCTGTTGCAGGACTGGATGAGCGAACTGGCTTCCCTCGGCCTGACTGCCTCATCGGCGGCACGGGGGAGGTCCGCGCTTCGCACCTACTTCGGCTTTCTTGTTCAGGAAGAACACGTCGAGGACGACCCCACCGAGAAGCTTGAGGCGCCACGACGCGGCCGGCCGCTGCCGTCGGTGCTGAACGTGAAGCAGGTCGCCCGGATCATGAACAGAAGCGAGGCCCGCGCGCGCCTTCTGCGTACACGACAGGGTTGCAGCTCGAAGCAGAAGGCGGCCGCCTGGCGGGACGCTACCATGCTGGAAGTACTCTACGGGTCGGGGCTTCGGATTTCGGAGCTTACCGGCCTCCGAGTTCGCGATCTGTTTCTCGACGAGGGCTTCGCGGTGGTTCGAGGGAAGGGAGACAGGAGCCGTATCGTGCCCGTCGGTGGTCGTGCGACTCGAATGCTGCGTCACTACCTTGATGTCTGGCGCTCGAGCCTCGAACGACCGCGCATTGCCAAAGGCGTGTTGTTCCTGAACCAGCGCGGAGGAGCAATGAGCCGTACGGCTGCCTGGACTGTCGTGAAGTTCGCTGCAGAGATTGCGAAACCGAAGGCAGCAAAGCTTGGAATCCCGATTCTGACCGAAGTCACACCGCACACATTCAGGCACAGTTTTGCCACGCACCTCATTGAGGGCGGAGCGGACCTGGTCGCCGTGCAGGAGATGCTGGGCCACGCCGACATCGTCACGACCCAGATCTATACCCATGTCGACAGGACATACCTTCAGCAGGAACATCGAAGGTTCCACCCGAGAGCGTGAGCGACCGTGAGTCCCCTCTCCCGAGTCCACAGCCTGTCCCGAAACCGCCAGCCGGTTCGGAGATTTGCGGATCGACCGGTTCCAGGGGAGCTTCTCGATCGGATCCTCGACTGCGGTCGCTACACGGTCTCGGCGGGCGAGGACCAGCCGTGGCGGTTCATCGTGGTTCGGGATCCGCTTACTCGTCATCGTCTCGCGGAGGCGGCGTTCAACAGTGAGCACGTGAAGACTGCGCCGGTAGTTATCGCCGGCTGCGCCCGGATTCATTCGAGGATCAGCGGTCACGGAAAGCCTGCATTTCCGGCGGATCTGGCCGCAGCCACTCAGAGCATGGCCCTCGCCGCAGTGGACCTGGGGCTGCAGGTGGCCTGGATCACTGGCTACCGGGAGCCGATCGTGCGCTCGCTCCTCGGTGTTCCACCGGATGTCCCGGTCGTGACGCTGCTGTCTATCGGCTATCCCGACGGATTCGAGCGCCTTCCGAAACGACGCCCGTTCCCCGAGGTCGTGTCGTGGGATCGATGGGAGGGGGAGACGGAATGAGGATCTCCAGATTCTGGCTGTTGGCCGCGGGTGGATTGCTGGCGATCCCGGCGGCCGGCTCGGCGCAGAATGTGGAGTTCACGCCGAGGGCGGACGAGCCCGCGGAGCGCCGGCTCGCCGAATTCCTCGAACATGACGTCTATGCGATCATCGACGGGGACACGGTCCTGCTGGCAGGGCAGGCAGTCTCTGGCAACGTGCTCGTGCTGAACGCTACGATGCGGAGTTCGACGACGATTCCGGGTAGCGTGTACGTTGTCGATGGAGACCTGTTTCTGCGTCCGGGCGCACGAGTCGAAGGGGACGTGGTCGTGCTGGGGGGTGGTTTTTACGCCTCTTCTCTCGCGGAGGTGACCGGCGAGATCGTTTACCGGCCCAACGACCAGTACTCGGTGGTCGCAGGAGACGATGGCTGGACCATCTTTCCGGTGAAGGAGATGCCGAAAGCCGTCGAGCTGCCGGGGCTGTACGGTTTCGGCTTCCCTTATTATCAGAGAGTCGATGCCCTGACCCTGCGATGGGGGGCCACGCTCAGGGCCACCGGGTGGTCGTGGCAGCCGTCGCTGGAGGGCGAGATTCGCTGGCTGACCGAGGACGGAGATTTCCAGGGAACCCTCAAACAGTACTGGTATCCGACCGGCTCTTTTCAATTCGGGTTCGAAGGTGAGCGAGTGACGCGAACGAACGACGACTGGATGCGGGGCGACGTATCCAACTCTGTCTCGTTCTTTTTCGTGGGTGACGACTTCCGGAATTACTACGGGGCGGATCGGGCTGCGTTTGTCGTGCGCGGGAATGAAACCGCGACCTGGTGGCCGTCGTTGTCCGTCCAGTGGGAAGACGCGACGAGCAAGGAGGCTCGGAAGCAGTTCGTCCTGTTCGGCGACGATGGGCCTGAGTCGAATCCAGCGATCGACGAAGGCGAAACAGTGAGCCTGATCGCTGAAATCGGGACTCGCAGGCGGACGTCCAGCAGCCGGTTCGAGGGGCTCCTGCGGCTGGAGGCGGCGGATTCGTCCGTAGCGGGAGACTTCAGTTTTCTGCTGGCAGAGGCCCGCCTGTACTGGCAGACTCCCGGGTTCGCGTCACATGAACTCGAGCTGTTCGGGATCGCACGCGGTGATATCGGTGGCACGCTGCCGCGCCAGCGCTGGTCCACTTTCGGCGGCCGGGCGACGCTTCCCACGTTTGATCTCCTGTCATTTTACGGACCGAGGCTCGTCTACGGTCAGGCTTCGTACCTCATTCCGATATCCGCCCTCCGGGTGGTGCTGATCGGCCCGCCCAGGGTGCTGCTGCGGGCCGCTACCGGATCCACGTGGGAGGAAGGCGGCTCGTCACGTTACGAGACGAACCTCATCGCCGGCGTACGCTGGTCAGTCCTCGAGGCCGGTGTTGCGTTCGATCCGGGTGGATCGGACCCTTCGTCCCGGTTTTATGCGATTCTGCGCTTTCCAGGGGATCTTTGACATTCTCTTCGCACAGGCCTTACGTTGCGGGGCGTGAACGGATCCAGCCTTCGAACCCGATCGCGCGCCTGATGGCCGTCCTCTGCGTTCTCCCCGCGCGCATCGCGAGCCAGCGTATCCCCGACAAACCTCTTCAGATGCTAGCCGGCAGGTCACTCGTGGAGTGGAGCTGGAGAGCTGCTTGCGAGGTCCCGGGTGTAGACGCCGTGTGGGTCGCCACAGATGACGACGGAATCGCAGATCTCGTGCGAGGATTCGGGGGAACGGTCGTGATGACATCGGCCGCGCATCCATCGGGAACGGATCGGGTTGCCGAGGTGGCGAGCTCGAGCGCCGGGCAGGAGTTCGACGTGATCGTGAACTTCCAGGCCGACGAGCCGTTTCTCCCGCCGGGCCACGTCGCAGCGGCGATCGGACCGGTCGCGCAGCAAACGGCGGACATCGCGACGCTCGCGACAGCGTTCCGATCTGACAAAGAATGGAACTCTCCGGCCGAAGTGAAGGTAGCCCGAGCGATCGACGGTCGGGCGTTGTACTTCAGCCGGGCCGGGATTCCGTGGGCCGAAGCTGGGTCCCCGGACTTCGAGGCGACGGGCGGCCAATGGCTCCGTCACCTCGGCCTGTACGTTTATTCGAGGGACGCTCTCGAGCGCTGGGTGGAGTTGCCGCCGTCGCCGCTCGAGCGACTCGAGCGACTCGAGCAACTGCGCCCGCTCGAAGCCGGACTTCACATTCACGTCTCGGTCGTCGGACCCTGTGAGGGGGCGATCGAGGAGCCTGATGACCTGACCTGGGCTGAGGCACTGCTGCTGGCCCGCAATCCTGACTGAGAGGGAGGCAAACCTCCATGCCCGAGCCGTCGGCACCCCACACGAAGTACATATTCATCACCGGCGGCGTGGTCTCCTCGCTCGGCAAGGGGATCGCGGCCGCGTCGATCGGTCGTCTCCTGGTCGAGCGGGGGCTGTCGGTCACGATTCAGAAGTTCGATCCGTACATCAACGTGGACCCCGGTACGATGTCGCCGTTTCAGCACGGCGAGGTGTACGTGACCGACGACGGGGCCGAGACGGATCTTGATCTCGGGCACTATGAGCGGTTCATCGATGAGTCGTTGTCTCAGTCGAATAACGTCACGACCGGACGGATCTACCAGAATATTATTACCAAGGAGCGCCGCGGCGACTTCCTGGGTGCGACGGTCCAGGTGATCCCGCACGTGACGGACGAGATCAAGTCGTACGTCCGTCGCCTGGCCGAGGGACACGACGTGGTGATCACGGAGGTGGGAGGAACGGTCGGTGACATCGAGTCTCTACCGTTCCTCGAGGCGTTGCGTCAGTTCCGGCAGGACGTGGGGCGGACGGACTGCCTGTTCATCCATCTTACCCTCGTGCCGTACATCGCAGCCGCCGGTGAGCTCAAGACGAAGCCGACCCAGCATTCCGTTCGGGAGTTGATGGAGATCGGAATTCAGCCGGACATCCTGATCCTGCGGACAGAGTTTCCGCTCACGGAAGAGGTGCGGCGCAAGGTTTCGCGCTTCTGCAATGTCGAGCTTCGCCACGTGATCGAGTCGCGTGACCTCGATACGATCTACGAGGTCCCGCTGCGGTACCACGACCAGGGCCTGGACGCGGCCATCGTGACCGCGCTCGGTCTCGAGACGCCCGAACCCGATCTCGGGGCGTGGGAATCGATCGTGAAGCGGGTGAAGCGGCCGACTCGAGGTCCGGTCCGGATCGCGGTCGTGGGCAAGTACACGTCGCTCCCGGACTCGTACAAGTCGATCCAGGAATCTCTGATTCACGGCGGCATCGCGCATGACTGCGGAGTGGAGATCGACTGGCTGTCGTCGGAGGCGATCGATGTGCAGGGAGACGCGTTCCCGGACCGCTACGACGGGGTCCTGATTCCCGGCGGGTTCGGCGGACGCGGAGTGCAGGGAATGGTGGATACCGTTCGGCGGATCCGGGAAGAGGGGGTACCGTTCCTCGGAATCTGCCTCGGGCTCCAGTGTGCGATCATCGAGTTTGCGCGGAATGCCTGCGGCCTCGAGGGTGCGGATTCCGCTGAATTCACGCCTGATACGCCTCACCCGGTGATCTCCCTGCTCGATTCGCAACGCAAGGTGACCGATATGGGGGGCACGATGCGCCTCGGAGCGTATCCGTGCATCCTGCAGGAGGGCACGCGTGTGCTGTCGGTGTATGGTGAGCCCGAGATCTCAGAGCGACATCGGCACCGGTTCGAGGTGAACAACGAGTACCGGGATGTGCTGAGCGCCGAAGGGCTCCGGTTCGCCGGACTTTCGCCTGATGGGGGACTGGTCGAGATCATAGAGCTCTCCGAGCATCCGTTTTTCGTGGCGACTCAGTTCCATCCGGAGCTGAAGTCTCGCCCGACGCGACCGCATCCGCTGTTCGCCGCGTTCATCGGAGCAGCGCGGGAACGTGCGACGAAGCGGGCAGAGGCATCTGGCGTCGAATCGACGGCAGGCCTGGCGCCGGCGGAGTTGCAGTGAGCCGACTTTCATCGGCGCCGGTGCCGGCCTGGATCCCGGTCACGTTGCTGCTCGGATGTCTCGTCGGCGCATGCGGTGCGGAGGACGAAGGCCCTGGAGGAACGGCGCCGTCCGTGTTCGTGGATGGAGTGGACCAGGTCATGGTCGGCGTCGAGAACTACATCACCAGTCAGGGAGTGAGACGAGCGCGACTCGACGCGGACACCGCGTACACCTTCGAGCAGGCCGGACGGCTCGATCTTCGCGTCGTAACCATGACGTTCTTTGGTGAGCTCGGGGACACCCTCGGTGTGCTCACCGGACAGAGCGCGGAGTACGAGCTGGAATCGGGGAACGTCAGGGTGCGGGGGAACGTGGAGGTGACTCTCAGCAACGGGGAGCGATTCGAGGCTCCGGTCCTCGAATACCTGTCGGAGGCCAACGAGATTCGGGCCGACTCGGGTTACGTCTATACGAAGCCCGACGGAACGGTAGATCGGGGCGAGTACGTCGTTCGCAATCTGACGACAGACGAGACGCGGTATGGCCGGGGGCGAACCACGACCCCGGAGGTGTCGGTTCCCCAGTGAGCTGGCCCTCTCGACTCCTGTGCTCAACAGCCCTCCTTTGCCTCGCCCTGGGGATAACTTCAGGGCTCGCTTCGGCGCAGGGCGTGAATCGATGCGCGCTTAACATCCGTCGGGCCGGGGAGAGGGTGGAGCGCCCCGACCCGACGCGGGAAGGCGCGATCACCGCGTTTATCGGGGGACCGGTAACGGTTTCCTGCGGGGACGCCGTGATGACGGGAGACAGCGCGGTATGGCGGCAGGCCACCCAACAGGCTGTGATGATCGGCGACGTGCGCTACCGCGACACGACGCGCACGCTGAACTCGGGGCGACTCACGTACAACGGGGGGCGGGACGAGATCATCGCCGTGAATGACGTGCGGCTGGTTCGGATCTCGACCGGCGCGATGCTCGAGGGTCCCAGGGTCACTTTCACCCGGTCGCCGATCGCCGGATCTCGAACCGTCGCGACGGAGCGCCCCCGGATGACGCTCCCCTCCGGGCGAGATGGAGCGGGAGCAGCACAGATCACGATCGTGGACGCGGACAGGGCGGAATTCGTCGGGGAATCCGAGGCGTTCGCAAGCGGAAATATCGAAATGGTACGGGGCGACATACGGGCGACAGCTGAGCGAGCCCAGTTTTCGGAAACAGCCGAGCGGGCGGTCCTGTATGAAGATGCGGTGATTGCTGGTGAAGGGTTCGACCTGGCCGGCGACAGCATCGTAGCCGGGTTCGAGCTCGGCGAGCTGAAGACAATCCATGCATTCAAACGTGCCGTTGCCAGTGGAAATCGATTCAAGTTGCAGGCGGATCAGATTCTGGCCCGGTTGCTGGGGGACCAGATCGAGGTCATCTGGGCGTTCGGAGAGGGGAGGTCCCTGGCAGCTTCCTCGGATTTCACGCTCGCGGGAGATTCGATCGAATTCGCGTTTGTCGAAGGACGGGCGGACTCAGTGTCGGCGATCGGAGCAGCGGCCGCGGAACACCGGGCCGACTCGATTGCCATCGGCGAAGCGGAGTTGACTGAGCCGGAGTTCAGCACCGCCCCTGGTTCGAGCTGGATCGCCGGGGACACGGTAAAGGCATGGTTCGAGCCCGACGATGAGCTGATCTCCGGGTCGGTGGCAGACGGAAAATCAGAGCCTGGTAACGCCCGGATCCGCCGGCTGCGGGCGGTAGGAGATGCACGGTCTTTTTACTCCGCCGTCCGCGATTCGACCCGAAGTCTGGACCCGTCGCGGAACTATCTTCTCGGCAGCGAGATCGAGATCGATTTCGAAGGGGGAGAGGCCTCGACGCTGTCGGGTGTCGACGCGATCGGAGTGTTTCTCGAACCCGCGAAGGAAGGTGAGGGTGGATAGCGTTCTGCGGACGAATGACCTGGTCAAGGCATTCGGAAAGCGTCGGGTGGTCGATGGAGTGAGCCTCGAGGTCCGCCAGGGAGAGATCGTCGGACTCCTGGGACCGAACGGGGCGGGGAAGACCACCACGTTTTACATGATCGTCGGGCTCCTGAAGGCGAATGGTGGCCGGGTGCTGCTCGATGAGCAGGATCTGACGAAGGTTCCGATGTATCGTCGGGCGCGGGCCGGCATCGGATACCTGTCCCAGGAACCCTCCGTGTTCCGCAGGCTCACGGTGGAGCAGAACGTGATGGCGATCCTCGAGACGCTCGACCTGACCCGGAAGCAGAGGGAGCGGAGACTGGAAGAGCTCCTTGACGAGTTGTCCATCGGACACCTCAGAAAGAGCAAGGCATTCAGCCTGTCCGGGGGTGAACGTCGCCGGCTCGAGATCACGCGGGCGCTTGTCACGCGGCCGAAGTTCATGCTGCTCGACGAGCCGTTCGCCGGGGTGGACCCGATCGCGGTGGATGATATCCAGCGGATCGTGGCCGAATTGCGCACACGGGGCCTCGGTGTGCTGATTACGGATCATAACGTCCGTGAGACCCTGTCGATCACGGACCGCGCTTATCTGATGTTCAATGGGAAGATCCACATCGAGGGGCCGGCGCAGAAACTGGTCGAGGATCCGGAAGCCCGTAAAATGTATCTCGGACTGGATTTCGAACTCTAGCGTGCAAGGGGCGTGCCATAGCGCTCCCGCTCCCTTATGATTACCATTCGATAGACGGGATGGACGCGCGAAAAGCGCTCTGGCACAGACTACCGGATTCGGAACCGGGGGACGATGGCGAATATGCGACGGGGGCTCAGTCAAAGCCTCGGTATGCGGCAGGAACTGAAGATCAATCCACGCCTGTACCAGGCGATGGATCTTCTCTACATGCCTCTTCTCGACCTTCAGCAGCACCTCAAGCAGGAGATGATGGCGAACCCGTTCCTCGAGCTCGCCGAGCCGATTGACGAGGAGGAGGAAGAGCAGGAGAAGGAAGAAGAAAAGGACGAGGACGAGATCGACTGGGAGGAGATTCTCCTCAACGGATTCGAAACCGGAGGTCGCCGGAACGACTTCGAGGAAAAGGAAGCCTATCTGCCGACTCCGGCCGCCCCGCCCGATTTATGGGACCATCTCCGCGACCAGTTGAATCTGACCCGCCTCGATCCTCGCAAGCGCTTTCTCGGAGAAGAAATCATCGGCAACATCGACCGGGAAGGGTTCATCACCTGCCCGCTCGAGGAGGTCGTTCGATCGGCCAACGACTGGTTTTCGGCTGCCGAGCCGGAGCTGTGGGAGGAGCTTGAACCGTTCACACTTGAGGAAGCCGAAGAGGTGCTGGCGGTGGTTCAGGCCTTCACGCCAAGCGGCGTGGGCGGCCGGGACCTTCGCGAGACTCTGATGATCCAGCTTCTCGATCGAGGCGAACAGGAGACGCTCGGCTTTCGAATCGTCCGGGACCACTTCGAACTTCTCGTCAGTCATCGCTGGAGCGAGCTGTCGAAGGAGCATGGAATCTCGCCGCAGGACGTCCAGTCGGCGGCGGACGGGATCGCGAAGCTGGATCCGAAGCCGGGGTTGAAGTACGCCGACATGAGTGACAATTACGTCACCCCGGACCTGACGGTCGAGAAAGTGGACGGCGAGTACTACGTGTTCCACAACGACTCCACGCTGCCACGCCTGAAACTGTCCCGTGCCTATCGGGAAGTCGCGATGGACAAGAGCAAGTACCACGGTGACAACAAGGCGTTCATCGCGAAGAAGCTCAACAGCGCGCAGTGGATGATCCAGGCGATCGAGCAGCGACGACAGACGATGCTCAAGGTCATGCACTTCATCGTCGACCGTCAGCGCGAGTTCTTCGAAAAAGGTGTCGAGCACCTCCGGCCGCTGACCCTCCGCGAGGTCGCGGAGCACATCGACATGCACGAGTCGACCGTGTCCCGGGTGACGAACGAGAAGTACGTGCAGACGCCGCGTGGCGTCCTGCCCCTCAAGTTCTTCTTCTCGAGCGGGCTTTCCACCGACTACGGCGAGGATGTCTCGGCGCGTGGAATTCGTGCCCGGATTCAGAAGCTGGTGGCCGACGAAGATCAGAAGAAGCCGCTGACGGATCAGGCGATCGTGGACATCCTGAAGAAAGAAGGCGTCCAGATCGCGAGGCGTACGGTCGCCAAGTACAGGGACCAGCTAGGCATCCTCGCCGCCCGGATGCGCAAGCGCGTATGAGTGACGAGCGGGGTCTGTCGCCGGTGTCGGCGGCCGTTCCCGCCGCCCCTCCCGGTCCGGGCGCCCTCGGCCCGGCCGCCGAGTCGTTCGCGATCCTCATTCCGGCGTTCGATGAGGCGGCGAACATGTCTGATCTGTTCTCCGAGCTGGCCCAGACATTTCGCTCCCATGAAATCGACGGGGAAGTGATCGTCGTGGACGACGGCTCCGGTGACGGAACGCTGGAGGCCGCTCGCGAGGCTGCGTCGGCAGCCGGGCTCGAACGCGTCCAGCTCCTCCGTCACCGGACCAACCGGGGTAAGACCTCCGCGATCGTTACCGGCGCACGGTCCACAGATGCCGACGTGCTGGTGCTGTTCGACGCCGACCTGCAGCATTCGACCGACGAGATCCCGCGGTTCCTGGCCGAGCTCGACACCGGACTGGACGTGGTGACCGGCCGCAAGGTGGGCAAGTACGACAAACGAATCGTATCGGGGATCTACAACCGACTCGCGGGCCGCCTGTTCGATGTTCCGGTGCGCGACATGAATTCGATGAAGGCATTCCGGCGTGAAGTTCTCGAAGATCTTCAACTCCGCGAGGACTGGCACCGCTACCTGGTGGTGCTGGCGCATGCGGAGGGATGGAAGATCGGGGAGATCGACATCGAGCTGCTGCCGCGACGTCACGGCGAGTCCAAGTATGGCGGACACGGACGGATCGTCGTGGGAATGCTCGATCTCGTGGCGGTCTGGTTTCAACTCGCGTTCAGTCGTAAACCCCTCATGTTCTTCGGAGTGACCGGACTCGGGCTGTTGGCTCTGGGCGGAATCGTGGGTCTGGTCGCCATGTGGTTCCGATTCGTGCAGGGAACCGGATTCCGCCCGCTTCTCAACCTGGTCATCCTCCTCGTCCTGCTGGGCGGCCTGCTGTTCGTCGCCGGACTGATCGGGGAGCTCGTGGCTGGTCTCAGGGCCGAAGTCGATGAGCTGCGGAGGGATCTGCGGCACGATCGTCGGACCTGACCTGCCACGACGGATTCGAACTCGAGCTCCCGCCCCGGTTTGCGAGTCCTCCACGTCGTCACCGCGTTTCCGCGCACTCCGACCGATCCCATCACGCCGTGGCTCGTGGAGCTGATTCGGCGCCAGCGGGAGTCGGGCATCGATGCCAAGGTCCTCGCTCCGGCATATCGAGGCGGACCGGTTGTTGAGCCGTACCCTGAAATCCCGGTCGATCGGTTCCGCTACGCGCCTGCGTCGCTCGAGACGCTCACCCACGACGAGTCGGTCCCGGACCGGATCCGGCATCGCCCATCGGCAATCGGCCTCCTTCCCCTGTACCTTGCCGGCGGCATTCGCGCGGCCCACGACGCGGGGCGTGACCAGCCCGACGTGGTGCACGTTCACTGGCCGATGCCGCATGCCCTGTTCGGCGCGGCGGTGAGGCGTGGATCGGGGGACCGGACAGCTGTCGTGTGCAGCTACTACAGCGTCGAACTGAACTGGGTGACTCAGAAGCTCAGGCCACTCCTGCCGTTCCTTCGCTGGACCGCCCGGACCGCAGACGCCGTGACCGCGATCTCGAACTCCACGGGGGCCGCCGTACGGCGGCTGACCGAGCAGCCGGTGACCATCGTCCCGTACGGTGCTGCCCTGCACGACGATGGCATGGCGGCGGGGCGGCCGGCACTGGCAGGGGATGGACCGGTGCGGATCCTGTTCGTCGGACGCCTGGTGGAGAGGAAGGGGGTCGAGGTACTGGTACGAGCGCTGGCCGGCCTCGATTCGTTGCCCGATGCTGAGCTCACGGTCATCGGCGCCGGGGAACGGGCCGAGCTGATCGAGCAGACGGCACGGCTGCACGGCGTGGCAGATCGCGTCCATCTCAGGGGAACCGTGACTCGCGAAGAGCTGGTCCGAAGCTACTCGAATCACGACGTGTTCGTTCTCCCGGCGGTTCTCGACGCGAAGGGTGACACGGAAGGGCTCGGAGTCGTGCTGCTGGAGGCGCTGAGATTCGAGCGGCCGGTCGTCGCCAGCGATGTCGGGGGGATTCCGGATATCGTCGAGCACGAGCGCACCGGGCTGTTGGTACCGCCCGGGGATTCGGCTTCGCTGGCCTCGGCTATCGAGTCCCTGGCGCGGGATCCCGAACGGGCAAGGCAGATGGCGAGGCGGGGAAGGCAGGTGGCGAGGGACCGCTTCGGCTGGGACCGCGTGCTCGAAAGCACCAATCGGGTATACGGATCAGCGATGGAGAGACGTCGTGGCGCGTGAGCACGCGACCGCTGACCGGTACGGTGCCCTGGTCACGTCGGAGGAGTACCGGAAGAGCCGAGCGGCGAAGGCGGAGGTGGTCTGGCACCTGTGCGGTTCGCATCTGCGTCGCGCCGGACATGCAGCGGACCTTGGAGCGGGCACGGGCATTATTCGAGCAGCACTTGAACAAAAGATGGACAAACCACTGTATGGCTTTGAGATCGACACATCGTTCGTCGAGATTCGTGACCGGATGGTCGCGGCGGATGTCGAGCAACTCCCGGTGTCCGACGGTGCGTTGGACTTCGTAGTGATGAATCATCTCTACGAGCACGTGTCTGACCCGGCTGCGCTGTTCCGGGAGGCATTTCGAGTCCTCTCGCCCGGAGGAGGTGCGTACGTGACGGCGGGGAGTCGGCTGGCGGTGATGGAACCGCATTACAGGTTGCCGTTTCTCAGCTGGTTACCTCGTCCGGCTGCCTCCGCGTACCTTCGTCTGTCCGGTCGGGGCCGCCGTTACGAAGGGATCCGGTTCCTCACCTACGGACCGCTCCGCCGTATGATGCAACAGGCCGGCTTCACGGTGCACGACATCACTGAACGGGCGATAGACGATCTGCTGGAGCGTACCTGGGGAGAGCCGTGGAGCGATCTATGGGCGCGGGCCGGAGCACTGTCTGCCGGAACCCGGTCGAGCCTGCTTCGCCTGGCCTCTCCACAGTGGTTCTTCCTGCTTCAGAAGCCGGAGAGCCACATCGCTGACAGGCAGGGTGGCGCTGACATCGGGAGTGGGGCCGAGTGACTGTCGAGAGATTCCGACCACCTGCGTGGGCACTGTTCTCCGGCGTCTGCGTGCTGCTCTCATTGCTGTTCTATCGAGACTTCGTGTTTGGCCCGGGCACGATGCTGTTCGGCACGGACATGCTCGACCAGGCATACCAGCTCCGGAAGTTCGGGGTCGAAGAGATCAGGAGTGGGCGGGGGTTTCCGCTGTGGAATCCGTTCGTATATGGAGGACTCCCGTACCTGGCCGTGCTGCCGGGTCCGGTATTCTATCCGACCAGTCTTCTATACCTCCTGATGCCGCTCCACCGGGCGATCGGCTGGACGTTCGTCCTGCACACGGCTCTCGGCGGGATTTTCGCCTACGCCGCTGCACGGTCATTGCGGCTCGGGCCATGGGCCAGCGCTGTCGCCGGGCTCGCGTTCATGTTCACGGGGATGGTCGTGTCCACCCTGTACGGCGGACACGACGGCAGAATGTTCGTCATGGTGCTCGTTCCCCTGGCGTTTGCACTCCTCGAGCGGGGACTGCAGTCCGGACGACCGGGCTGGTTCGTCGGGATGGGCCTGGTCGTGGCGCTGCAGATATTCACTCCGCACGTGCAGCTGATGTACTATTCGTCTCTCTGTCTGTCGCTCTACGCCCTGGCCCGGATCGTAGCGCTCTGGCGGGGTGGAGAGACGGGAGGGTCCGGTGCGGCACGGCTGCTCGGCTGGTTCTCTTTCGGATTCGTGATCGCGGCACTGATCGGGGCTGCGCAACTGGTCCCCACCTGGCGCATCCTGGAAATCGCCGTGCGGGGTGGGACCGGTGAGTCGGGCTACTCATTCGCCGCTTCATGGGCACTTCCTCCGCAGGAGATCACCTCGCTGTTCCTGCCCGACCTGATCGGCTCGCTCGGCACATACTGGGGATCGAATCCGTTCAAGCTGCACACCGAGTACCTGGGGGCCGTACCGATAGTTCTCGCGCTTCTCGGCCTCACCGGAATCCGGTCTGACTCGCGCGTCAGGATTCTCGGTGGAATTGCGTTCCTCTGCCTCCTGTTCGCGCTGGGCGCGGCGACTCCGGTGCACCGGCTGCTGTACGCGGTGATTCCGTTTGTGTCCCGATTCCGGGCGCCTTCGATGATGCTCGGGCCGGGAGCCCTGTTCGTGGCACTGCTCGCCGGGATTGGCTGGCAGCGGGTGCTCGACGCCTGTCGTGATTCGGAACAGACCCTCACATGGACGGTCGCCGCAGCCCTGGTCGGCCCGCTTCTGCTGATCGGTCTCGCCGCGGCGGCGAGTCCCGGCGGGCTGGCCCGCTGGGCGCATACGGCCCTATACCCGGCGGGCTGGGAGCGCTTTCCGGGTCCGGAGGCGCTGGACGCCCTCCGGGTCAACGGTGTGGCGGTAGTGCTGGGCTGCGCGGTGGTCCTGGGCGGAATCTGGGGAGTATCGAGGCGCGGCTGGTCGTCGGCTTCGGTGGGCCTCGTGGTGCTCGCCGTGCTCGTCGCCGATCTGTGGCGTGTCGATGCACGTTACCTCGAGATCACCACACCGGCCGAAGCGTTTCCTGATATCGAGTCCGTGAACCTGATGCAGAGCAAGCTGGAACCGGGTGAGCGTGTGTTCCCGGTCCCGGGACGTGGCGGATTCGGGCCGAACGAGCTGATGGGGTACCGGGTACCGTCGGTTACCGGCAGCCAGAATTTCCGACTCGAGTGGTTCGAGCGACTCAGTGGGGGGTTGTCCTACAGGAACTTCGGAGTTCCGGGTGTGTGGCCGTTGCTGGATCTCCGTTTCCTCACCACCGATACTCCGGTAGAGACGCCCCTTCTGACCCGGGTGGGGCAGGGACCGCGGGGCATCGTGTACGAGGTGGCCGCCGATTGGCCTCACGCCTGGTTCCCGGCGGCGGTCGAGGCGACGCAGGACACTGCCGTCGCTCTCACCAGAGTCCTCGCTATGACCGATCCCGGTGCACTGGCGATCGTAGAAGCGGAGGTCGCGCCCGGGGCGGGCTCCGGTACGGCCAGTGTGTCGAAATTCGAGCCCGACGAGGTAGTGATCGAGATCGAGGCGGAGCGGTCAGGACTGCTGTTCGTGAGTGAGATCTGGCATCCGTCCTGGCTGGCGTTCATCGACGGCGAGCCAGTCGAGGTGCTCCGAACGAACGTCGCGTTCCGGGGAGTCGTGGTGCCCGCTGGACGACACGAGCTGAGGTTTCAGTACTCGGTGGCGGAATTTCGACTCGGATTCGGTCTGTCTGCCGTTGGATTCGTGGGTGCGCTTGCAGTCCTCATCGGCGGCAGGCTGCGCAAGTCTCCTGAACCGAATGCGGAGACATAGAGACGTGGGTGCGACTGGCCCCTTCACCAGGTCCCGTCGAGGAAGGCTGTTCGGGTGGGCGTTCGTCGTCGTGTCGCTCGGGTTCGTTGCCGTCATGGTCATCCGGCAGGGCGGGGAGCTGCCGCGGCTCCAGGCGGATCTGGAGCTGTTCGGCTGGAAGCTCCGACCGGGCTGGCTGGCGGCCGCGCTGACATTGGGGACCGCCGATCTGTTTCTCATGGGCTGGGTATGGGTACTCCTGTTCCGGTCCCTGGGTGGTCAGGTCGGGGCGGGGGAGGGGATTCGAGTGTGGATGACCACGAACCTGGGACGCTACATTCCCGGCAAGATCTGGCAGCTCTCGGGCCTTGCGTTGTACATGCGCGAGCGTCGGGGAGCCGGTGCGGCCGCGCTGACGGCCGCAGGGCTGTTCCAGGCCCTCGTGCTCGGAACCGGCGTTGCCGTGGCGGCTTCGACCCTGGGGGGACGTTTCCTTGCCGATGGGGCATTGCTCCCGACGACGATTCTGCTCGTAGTGCTTCTCATGGTGCTCCTGCAGCCTTCGATCGCGAGCCGGATCTCGACTGCGCTGGCCCACCGGTTCGGCGAAACTCCCCCGGAGACGCCACCCGGCCGTGGGGCGTTGTGGGCGGCCGCGATCGGGCTCGTAGCTGCCTGGCTCGTGAACGGGCTCGGGCTGTGGTGCGTGTGGCGGGGAGCAGGCGGCTCGGTCGATCCCGGACCGTTGACGATGGCCGGTGTATATTCGGCTGCTTACGTGGCCGGATACATGGTACTGTTCGCTCCCGGCGGGCTGGTAGTCCGGGAAGGGGCGATGGCGGCACTCCTGGCGGCAACGGCCGGTGTACCGGTTTCTGTGGGGGCGGCCGTCGCGATTCTCGCGAGACTCTGGGCGATAACGACCGAGTTGCTGGGAGTCGGTATCGTATGGGGGTGGAGCGCGGTGGGTGGAGGGTCTATCGTTTCGGATGAGTCCGTTGCAGAGAACGATACTGCAGATCGAGGTGGGCTTGAACGACACTGAGTTTTCGAAAATCGCGACTGAGCACGAACCAGGCGGGACGGGGCGGGCGCTCGTTATTCTGCCTACGTACAACGAGGCGCGCAATCTCGAGGGACTCGTTCCGCTCATCCTCGAAGTGGACGAGCGGATCGACATCCTGATCGTGGATGACGCATCTCCCGACGGCACGGGTGAAATCGCGGATCGAATCGCGACAGCGGCTCCGCGTGTGTCCGTGCTGCACCGGGAAGGAAAGCTGGGGCTCGGGTCTGCCTACCTCACAGGCTTCGACTGGGGTCTCACGCGGGGGTACGAGTGGTTGATCGAGATGGACGCCGACTTCTCCCATGATCCGGTGTACCTTCCCAAACTGATCGAGGCCACGTCCGGGGAGCTGGACCTGGCGATCGGCTCGCGTTATGTGCGGGGAGTCAACGTGATCAACTGGCCGATGAGCCGCCTGCTCCTGTCATGGTTTGCCAACAAGTACGCGCACTGGGTGACTGGACTGCCGCTGAAGGATGCAACGAGCGGATTCAAGTGCTTCCGACGGGAGGTGCTCGAGGCACTCGATTTCGACAGCGTCGGGAGCACCGGCTACACGTTCCAGATCGAGATGGACTTCCGGGCGTGGAAGAAGGGGTTCCGTCTCGGAGAGGTGCCGATCGTATTCACTGACCGGGCGGAAGGTCAGAGCAAGATGTCGGGCGCGATCATGCGGGAGGCGGTGTGGAGGGTGTGGTCGCTGAGACTCAAGTCGTTGTTCCGCAGACTCTGAACAACGGAAGGCGAGCACGGTCGCGGAAGGGGAGCTGGAAGCATCCCGACTGATGGGATAGACCTTGCTTACTTAACATAAGATGTATTATGCGCCCCTTGCTGTCCGGACCGGATATTCAGCCCATACGTGCCCCTGGCCCCGACCTGCGCGACTCAGTCTCCTCCCGTCTCACCTTGGAGGACCGAATCCACTTCGAGAACCGGATTCACCGGAACCTCCATCGGCGCTACGGCTGGTGGCGTCGACAACACACCACCGGCGGAACGCAACGCCTCGATTTCACCGAGCCTGATCGCCCATACCGAGGATTGGTCCTCGCCTGCCGCGTCCTCTGAGTCCAGCAGTTGCCTGTACAACTCCTCGGACCTGTCGAGTCGGCCTTCCTGGGCGTGAATTCGCGCCTGCTTCGCCAGAGCGTCGTACCGCTGGAAATCGAATCTCGCTTCCGAGGCAATCCTTTCGTGCCACTGGATCGCCTTGTCAGGCCTGCCGGCCATCTCCTCGGCGGCGGCGATCGAGCTGGCGGCCCGGAATGCCACGGGCGTTCCGGCGCCCAGGTCGGCGGCCGGCTCCAATGTATGGATCGCCGCTTCCAGGTCGTCCGCTCTGAGTTCGAGCTGTGCCAGGTACAGGCGGGCCTCCCCGGCGAACGGTGTGCTTCCGAACTGGGAGATGAATTCCGATAGCTCTGCCTGAATCTGCTGCGAAGGCGCACCCGCGGCCGAGGTCATGCGGATCTCATCCAGGCGGACGGCCCCTCGCTCGGTCATCTTGCCCCGGTAGTCCACGTATGCCCAGCCGGCGAGAATGATCGCGACCAGCGCCACGGTGCCGAGGGTCACGAGCCGACGGTTCTGTTCGGCCCACACGGATGCCGTTACGACCCCTTCCATCACGCGGTCTTCGGTGTTGACCTGTTCCTTCTTGGCCTTCGTGGCGATCGACTTTGCCATTCCAGGTGAGCCGTTTCTCTTAAGTGTAGTAATTACCGATAGTTGCCGGACATGCACGCGATCGAGGCCGGGAGCACGGCCGAGCAGAAACTTTCAAACCTACGGTCCGGGACGGCCATGCGTCAACGCAGCGCCCGGACCGGGCACCGAAGATCGTGCGTCTCGTGAGCCCGGCCTGGCCGGAGCCGGGTCAGAACACGACGGAAACAGCGACGAACCCGAGAACCAGGAGGATCATGAAAATGATGGTGAGCAGGTTGAAGTACTTCTCGATGAACACCCGGATGGGTTCACCAAACAGGCGGATCAGGCCAGCGACGAGGAAGAATCGGGCCCCCCGGCTCATCGCGGAGATCGCCACGAAAGCCGGAAACGAGACGCCGAACGCCCCGGCGGCGATCGTGAACACTTTGAACGGAATCGGAGTGAAGCCGGCGGTGCCGAGCGTGAGGACCAGATTCTCCTGGAAGAGCTGCCCGAGCTCGGTGTAGTGCTCCATCCCGTTATACAGCTCGATGATCGGTTGGCCGATCGATGCGAAGAGCGTACTGCCGATGAAGTACCCGAGCATGGCTCCGGCGACCGATCCGGCCGTGCACACGAGGGCGAACCACATGGAGCGTCGCACATTGCCGAGCGCCAGGGGAATCAGCAACACGTCAGGGGGGATCGGAAAGAACGACGATTCTGCGAATGCGATCCCGAACAGCGCCCAGGTTCCCCCGGGCCGATCAGCCCAGCCGAGCACCCAGTGATACAGACGATGCAGCGGACCCCCGCGGGTGACTGTCGGCTGCGCGACCTCCTGTATGTCCCGCACGTCAGCCCCTGGTTCTTCGGTCCCGGAATCCCGGTCGGGAGCAACACCCCCCTTCCCCGAATCGTTCACCAGCCCTCCTCTCCTACGAGCGGCACGAAGCGCGCGCGCTCGACTGTGTCTTCTTTCCAGCTCTCGCCACATCGCTCGATCAGCAGCAGTCTCTGCCCCGTCTCGTCTCCGATCGGGATCAGCAGCCGTCCGCCATCTGCCAACTGGTCACGGAGCGGGTCGGGCACGGCAGGGGCCGCGGCCCCGACGAAGATCGCGTCGAACGGTGCCCGCTCCTCCCAGCCCGTGCTGCCGTCTCCGATTCGTAGCTCGACGTTGTCGATCTCCAGTGCGACGAGCCTCTCCTTGACGAGAGAGGCGAGTTCCGGCACGACCTCGATCGAGCAGACCTCTTGCACGAGCCGGGCCAGAAGGGCTGTCTGGAATCCGGAGCCGGTCCCGATCTCGAGCACCCGCTCAGAGCCGGTGAGACGGGCGAGCTGCAGATGCAGGGCGTGCACTCCTGGCCGGGATATGGTCTGCGCGTGCCCGAGTGGAAGCGCGACGTCCTCGTAGGCACGGTGCTGCACGGCCTCGGGAACGAACAGGTGCCTGGGGACGGTGTCGAACGCTTGCAGCACTGTCAGGTCCTCAATGCCTGCCGCGGCGAGGCGTTCGATCAATCGCCGCCGCGACCGACTGTACGCGGTTTTCAGACCGACAGCGGCCAAGTCCTTACCTCGTTGATCAGAGAGTAGTTGGTGAGATCGAGGTGCAGCGGGGTCAGAGACGCATATCCGGCGCGCACCGCGCGGAAGTCGGAATCCTCTCGTCCACTCCAGCTGGATACGCCGCCCCCGATCCAGAAGTATTCTCGTCCTGACGGATCTTCACGTCGGGTGAGCGAATCGGAATAAACACGTCGTCCGAGGGTCGTGATGCGGACTCCCTTGAGCTCGTCGGCCGGAATGTCGGGCAGATTGATATTGAAGAACGTCTCGTCCGGGAAATCCGGGCGACCCACGAGGCTCCCGAGGATTCCGGTCAGTGCCGGACCATATCCGGTCAGGCGGTCCTCCGCCCGGCTGGCGAACGACACGGCGACAGATGGAATGCCGAGAATCGTCCCTTCCATCGCAGCGGCCACGGTTCCCGAATACAGGACGTCCTCGCCCATGTTCGGACCGTGGTTCACCCCTGAGAACACATAATCAGGCGGATTCTGCATGAGACTGTTGACCGCGATCAGCACGCAGTCGGTCGGGGTCCCGTCGATCACGTGACTCGACTCGTCGATCCGGGTCACACGGAGAGGCCGATGGACGGTGAGTGAGTGACTGGTTGCACTTTGTTGACGATCCGGCGCAACCACCGTGACGTCGCCGAGCTGTCTCGCGACTCCAACCAGGATGTCGAGGCCGGGAGCGTGGATGCCGTCATCGTTGGTGCAGAGGATGCGCGGCCGCCGGTCCCGCGGCTCGGCGCCCGTGGTCACGTGTCCAGCAGCTCCACCAGTGCGTCCGCCTCGCGCCTGAGCTGGCGGACGGTCTCGGCCTCCCAGGCGACTCGCGCAACGCGAGCCAGCTTTCCTTCCTTCCGAAGCTGGTCGATCTTATGCCTGGCACCCTCGATCGTGTACTTCTCGTTGTACAGGAGGTGCTGAAGCAGGTGGACGAGCTTGATCTCCTTGCGTCGGTACACCCGGTTGCCGGCCCGGTTCTTGGTCGGTCGCAACGCCGAAAACTGCGTCTCCCAGTACCGGAGCACATGTGGCTTGAGGCCTGTCAGAGAGCAGACGTCGCCGATCGAATAGTACTCCTTCGGCGCGATTCGCTGATCCACTCGTCTCAACTCCAGCGTTCGGGCTTCGGCTCGCGCGCCATGAGGCGGGCGAGCGCCTGTCTGGGCTCTACATTCTCGTACAGGATGGAGTATACGCCGACAGCGATGGGCATTTCCACCCCATGGCTCTCGGCGAGGTCGACTGCGGCCTTCGTGGTCCGGACGCCTTCCGCCACCGATCTCATTCCCGACAGCACCTCCTCGAGGCTCTGGCCGCGTCCGATGCGGAGTCCGACCGTGCGATTTCGACTCAGGTCACTCGTACAGGTGAGGATGAGGTCGCCCAGGCCCGCCAGGCCGGCGAGCGTCTCCGGTTCTCCCCCCAACTTGTGCGTGAGTCGACGAATTTCGGCCAGGCTCCGGGTGAGAAGCGCGGCCCTCGCATTGTCACCCAGCCCCAGTCCGTCACTGATCCCGGCTGCCAGGGCGATCACGTTCTTCAGACTGCCGCCGAGCTCGGTTCCAATCACGTCACTCTGGGTGTAGAGCCTGAAGTGCTTGTTCTGAAACAGACCCTGGACTGCAACGGCGTTCTCCTCGCTGCGGGAAGCGAGCGTTACGGCGGTCGGCTGCCGCCGTGCCAGCTCAACCGCGAAGCTCGGGCCGGACAGCACGACGCACCCCTCGGCGACCTCCGCTCCCAGAACTTCGAGCAGCACTTCGCTCATCCGGAGATCGGATCCGAGCTCCAGGCCCTTCGAGGCACTGACCAGAAGCGGCCGCCCCGAGATGTGGACCCGAGCCCGCTCCATCACGCTCCGGACGAATTCCGACGGACTGACGGAGACGATGATTTCGGCGCCCTCCAATACTTCCTGGAGACTGCTCGAGGCGTGAAGAGTCGGATCCAGGTCTACACCGGGGAGGTAAGCGTCATTCCGCCTGTCGGATTCAATGGAGGAGGCGACTTCGGTCTCGTGAGACCACAGAGTCACGGGATGACCGTTACGTGCGAGGCAATCCGCCAGCGCAGTACCCCAGCTCCCCGCTCCGATAACCCCGATCTTACGATTGCTCATTCGACGCCTTTCTTGCCGGGCTGCTGCTTGCCGTTACCGAAGCGCAACTCCTCGCCCCGGACGATTCTGCCTAGATTCGAGCGATGGGTCCACCAGACGAAGGCGGCGACCCCGGCGCAGAACACGACCGTGGATAGCTGTGCACCGGTCAGCGTGGCCACGAACGGGACCGACGTAGCCGCGACGAGAGACGCGATAGACACCGTGCGGGTCAGAAGGACGATACCGATCCAGATCAGGAGGGCCACGAGTGCAGCCAGCGGTGCCAGGGCGAGGAGAACGCCCACTCCGGTCGCGACTCCCTTGCCGCCCTGGAACCGGAGCCATACGGGCCACACGTGCCCGATGATAGCCAGCAGACCGTAGGCGAGGGCCAGTTCGGGGAACGCGACGCCATCCCACAGCGGGAACAGGGCAGCAGGCACGTATCCCTTCGTCACGTCGACAGCCAGGACTGGAATTCCGCCCTTCGCTCCCAGAACCCGATACGCGTTCGTACCGCCGAGATTGCCGCTTCCTTCCTGACGCAGGTCCAGGCCCATCGCTCGTCCGACGAGCCAGGCAGTTGGAAACGAGCCCACCAGGTACGCGAGAATCAACCAGGGCAGGATCACGCTCGACACGGGCCGTTCCCGGCCGGAGTCCAGTTCATCAGCCTCGTTCCTCCCGGCGTTGCCTCGGTCGGATCCGGAGTGGCGAGCCCTCGAAGCCCCACTCCCTGCGGAACCCGTTCGACAGATACCGGAGATAGCTGTCTCTCAGCTCCTTCGGCCGATTCATCCAGAGGATGAACTCCGGCGGCTCGGTCGAAACCTGACTCGCATAGTAGATCCTGACATCTCCTCTGGTGCCCTGCGGTGGCTGCTTGCGGGCCAGCAGCGCAGAGAGAAGTCGATTCACTTCCGCCGTGGGGATCCTCTTCATCCGCTCGGCCTGCACTTGCCGCGCGAGATCCACGACCTTCCGAACCCGTTTACCGGACAGGGCCGACACGGTGATGATCGGGACGAATCGGAGGAAGGGTGCGCGCTCCCGCAGCTCTTTTTCGAACGCAGCCATCACGTCGGGTCCACGGTCTTCGATCAGATCCCACTTGTTCACCACGAGGACGAGACCGCATCCGGCTTCCCACGCCTCTTCCCCGATACGGAAATCCTGATTGGTGAGACCCTCCCGGGCGTCCCCCACGAGAATACACACGTCCGCCCGCTGAATTGCGGACGCCGCGCGAAGCCGGCTGTAGAACTCCAGCTCGTCGACGACCCGGGATCGCCGACGAAGCCCCGCTGTGTCAATCAGGCAGATCTGCTCTCCATCGATCTCGAGCCACGTGTCAATCGCGTCGCGCGTAGTTCCCGCTTCGTCGTGTACAAGAACACGATTTTCTCCGAGCAGCGAGTTGACGAAGCTGGACTTTCCGACGTTCGGCTTGCCTATCACCGCGAGCCTGAGCGACACGTCATCCTGTTCAGGAGGCTCGATGTCTGGAAGGACTTCCGCGACCCGATCCAACAGGTCACCGCTGCCGCGACCGCTCTGGGCCGACACCGGGACGGGGTCCCCGATCCCCAGGGCGTGGAACTCGTGGTGTTCGAGGGCGTTCGCAAGATCATCCAGCTTGTTCACTGTCAGCACGACGGGTCTCTCGGAACGCCGAAGGATCTCCGATACATGGAGGTCCACGGGATGGAGCCCATCGCGCCCGTCCACGACGAACAGGACAACATCGGCGTGGTCGATCGCTGCCAATACCTGTTCCCGAACCTGCCGATCGAGAGGTCGCTCGGCCACATCCAGGATTCCCCCGGTATCGACCAGCATGAACGGGTGCCCGTTCCAATCCGCTTCGGCAAACTGGCGGTCCCGCGTCACGCCCTCCTGTGCGGCGACGATGGCGATCCGCCCGCCCACGATGCGATTGAACAGGGTGGACTTCCCGACGTTCGGTCTGCCGACGATCGCTACCGTCGGCAGCGCTACATGTCGCATAGAACGTCCGTCACGTGTTCCGACGGCCATATCTCCATCTCCGGAAGGGCTGCCCGCAGCTCCGCCAGGCTCAAGTCGTCCAGAAACAGATCGTCATCGTTGAGCGCCGTCCGCGAGATCAGTCCGATGTCAAAATCGGCGTAAGGTCCGAGCGCCTCCAGGTGATCTCCCCCCCCGAGAAGCCCGGCGGTCGTGACCAGCGGCCCGAACAACCGGTTCTCTGCCTGCACCGTCTCGACCAGAGCACCGGTCCTGGCCGCGATCCGTTCACCCAGGTCGCGCAGGTGCGGCGCCATCGACGTGCCGGTGACGAGCACGATTCGTCGCCCCGCCAATCCCGGCAGCGTGTCGAGATCTCTCTCGATCCGATCCCGCAGATCCGAAACGGCCCCCACTCCATTTGCCACTAGCGCCAGGTCGTCGAAGTACTCGAAGCCGGGCACTTCGAGTCCAGCCTGGAGAAACAACTCATCCGCCGCGTACACCCATGAGGTATCGCGCTCGGCTCTTGCCCTGGCGCGGGTCTGCTCGACCATATCAAGCGTCCACCGGCACTCTTCCGCCGATAGGGGGCGCACCCCCCGATCCTGATTGTAGCTCGTAAGCCCGACGGGCACGATGGACAGCGACAGAATCGCCTCCCCCCGGCCGTACAGGTCGTCGATGGTCCGCTGCAGGATCGCTCCGTCGTTCAGTCCGGGACACAGGACGACCTGGGAATGGACCTGGATTCCCCCTTCCGCGAGGCGGTCGAGGTGCAGCTCGATATCAGCGGAACGTGGGTTTTTCAGCATGGCCAGCCGGGCGGCGGGTTCCGTGGCGTGGACGGACACGTACAACGGAGTGAGTCGCTGCTCGAAGATCCGCTCCCAGTCTTCTTCCCGCAGGTTTGTCAGCGTAACGTAGTGCCCGAACAGGAAGGAGAGACGATAGTCATCGTCCTTGATGTAGAGGCCGGCCCTGAGTTTTTCGATCTTCGGGTTTCCCTTGACGAAGCAGAACGAGCAGGCGTTCGTGCAACGCCGCACCGTGTCCGGCTCGGGGACGAGCCCCAGCGACTCGTCGGGCTCCTTGAGGATGTCGAACAGGACCTCCTCTCCACCCGGGCCGCGGGTGAGCAGCTCGATGACCTCGTCAGACTCGTAGAACCGGAGATCCAGCGCATCCCTCAGCTCTCGACCGTTGATGTTCAGCAACAGCGTTCCGGGCCCGATTCCGAGCTCCTCTCCGATCGAACCGGCTCGAACGGACCCGACCCTGATCATCCGCCGTCCCTCTCGTTCCGGTGACGAGGCTCCTCATACTCGATGCCTTCCGCGCTCAGACGATCGGACACCAGGCGAGCCTCGATCTCATCCGCCGTCCGCAGCGCTTCGGCCCAGCCTTCGATCAGGGGCACGTCCTCGTGCCGGGAGCACAGCGAGGCGTGGTGGGGTCCTCGTCGGCAGTCAGCACATAGCGGAGCCCCGCAGATCACACATGCGCTGGTCGTGAGGCGGTCGCGGTGTGACCGGCAAAGCGCTGCGCGCTCGAGTGATCCGCAGGAGGGACAACGCGGAGGATCGCCTGCACGGTCACGCCCGCACCGCCCACACGCCGGGTCTCTGGTGTGGCTGAAACCGGCGGGCAACGAGCCTGCCTCCTCGAGGGTGGCGTCGCCCGCCGGCGTTCTTCTCCTCAGGATCCGTCAGCACCCGCCAGGTCGTAGCGGAACCCCATGATTGGAGTAGCGCTCTGGACCTGGATCTCGAACCCGGCAGTTTCGCCGACCGCGGGCAACGACAGGGTCAGTGGCTCGGTGATCAACACCTGGCCGTCCTCGGAAAGGAAATGAACGGGGATGGTGACTTCCGATCCAGCAGCAGCCGACTTGTTCATCACCGTGCCATCGAGCGAGTACATCTCCTCTCCCGCCGGTCCGAGCTGCGCCCGAAGGAACTCGAAGCTCAACGCCTCGCGGCCCTCGATTATCGCCAGAGATCCGGTCGGGTCACCCAACTCGGTGCGGGCGTTGGATAGCAGGCTGTAATTCACCGTCTCGTACGGGTACCGCTGGACGAGCGTTTCCGCGAGAGGCGCGAGCTCTGCGTAGCGGTTCTCCTGGTAGTACGAGTTCACCAGATTCTCCAGCGTCTCCTTATTGAGCGGCTGCAGTTCATGCGCCTTGCTGAACGCGATAGCTGCCTCGTCGAAGCTCTGTGCCCGATACAGACCGAGTCCGACTTGGGACCACTGCAGGAAGCTGAGATCATCACGTCCGAGCAACTCCTCGAATACCTCCTGGGCCTCCTCGTCCGAGCCCATGGCCGCCAGGGTCATCGCATAGTTCAGCTGGCCCAGGATGTCGTCCGGATTCTCCTTCACATAGTCGGAGTAAATTTCCAGCGCTTCAGCATCTCGCCCCTCGGCACGAAGAAGCGCGGCAAGGTTTGTTCTCGCGGCACGAATGTTCTCCGGGTCGCCACTCGACTGGAGAGCGTTCGCGTACATATCCATCGCCTTCTGGGTCTCACCGCGCTCCTGGTAAATCGCAGCAGCGTTGTTGAACGCGCGCGAGTCCGAATAGATCAGGTTCGCCTTCTCGTAGGCCTCGATAGCCTCAACCGTGTCACCGGCCGTGAGTCTCGCATTTCCGAGATTGTACTGCGGGACCCATGCGTTGAACCGCATCTCCATCGCCTGGTCCGCGCACTCCGGTGCCACTTCGACGAGGATGTTCAGGATCGAGTCGCCACCCACGAAGTCACGCAGCCCGAGGTAGGCCTTGGCTGCAAGCAGGTACGCCCGCGAATCGACCGGCGGGTCTGAAAAACTCTCCTCGAGAATATTGAGCGCGCGGTTGTAGCGCTCGGGCTTCGTCACGGGATCGTCCCTCCGCGTCGCCCAGACAAGCTCCAGCTCGGCACCGCGGGTGTGCTGATCTCCGCCTCCGACGCAATCCTCCTGCGCCAGGGCGACCGACGGTGTCAGCGTCGGGGTGACGATCGCAACTGTCAGCGCGAGGCTGAAGCTCTTAAAGTACTTTCTCATCATTGGACTGTAAATCCTTGTTAAAAGGCATGCTACAAGTTTCTACACCTCAACCCCCACACCTTCGAACTCATGGCCGTCGATCCGATATCCTGTCACGGCTCGTCGACCCGATGCAACCCTGAGACTGATACATCTCAATAGTTCTGGAGGTTTCCTGTATTGAACAGGACCACGGTCTCTCCTTCTCGCAGATCATCCTGAGCCCGAAGCACTCTGGCTGCCGCGAGAACCGCACCTCCTTCGATTCCCGCGTTGATGCCCTCGCGCTGCTGAAGGGCCGTCGAGTCGTCGAGCATGGACTGGTCGCTCACCGCCACGGCGCCGCCACCGGTCTCTCTCAGCGCCCTCAGGATGAGGAAATCGCCCCGGGCCCTGGGGACCCGGAGTCCCCACGCCCGCGTGGCCGAATTCGCCCATTCCTCCGCTCTGTCAGCCCCTGCGTGCCACGCTCGTACGATCGGAGCGCAACCATCACTCTGCACGGCGTACAGGCGGGTCCGGGGATTTGAAACGATCCCCAGACTCGCGAGTTCGTTCAGCGCCTTCCACGTCCCGATCAGGCCGGTGCCTCCACCCGTGGGATACACGACTGCGTCCGGTGCTTGCCAGTCCAGGGCCTCGAGGATCTCGAGAGCCATCGTCTTCTTGCCCTCGATGCGGTACGGCTCGCGCAGGGTCGAAAGGTCGAAGGCTCCGGTCCTCGCCGCGTCCTCCGCGGCCAGCGTTCCACAATCGGTGATCAACCCATCGACCATGATGACGTCCGCACCGAATGCGCGGCAGCGCACCTCGACCCCGGGCGGCGTGTCCGATGGAAGATAGATCCGGGCAGGAACACCGGCCCTGGCAGCATACGCCGCCAGCGCGGCGCCCGCGTTGCCAGCGCTGGGAATCACGAACTCCGCGGCTCCGTCGTACACGGCTCGCGTCACTGCGGCGGAAAGCCCCCGGTCCTTGAAGCTGCCCGTAGGATTCCGACCCTCGTCCTTGACCAGGAGACGCAGTCCGATCTCTTCGCCGATCTCCGGCAATGGGAGCAGGGGGGTGTCCCCTTCCCCCAGACTCACAGGATGCTCGCCCGCCCGCAGCGGCATGATCTCCCGGAATCGCCACATTCCGCGCGGCCTGCCCACCCAGCGACGAGCGAGCTCGACCCCCGGATCGGCGGACTCGGCGTAGCGAACGAGCTGGGGACTGCCGCACTCCGGGCACAGAGTCGCGAGCCGCTCGAATCCATTTTCGGTCCCGCACGCGCCGCACTCCAGCCAGAACGTCCCGGTGCCGGCGAAATCCCCGGTCATGTCAGGATTCTCCATCAGACCTTTCCTCAGTCCCCGGCGTGAGCGAGTCGAGAATCCGGGTAGCCGTTGCCGGACCAATCCCCGGAACAGCTGTCAGATCCGACTCCGACAGCCGGGCGATCGCCGCAGGACTTCCAAATCGGCGGAGCAGTTCCGCTTCGCGCGCCCTGCCCACTCCAGGAATCTCCAGCAAAGCGGTCCGAAGCGTCCGTTTTCGTCTCAGTGTCCGATGATATCCAACGGCGAAACGGTGTGCCTCATCCCGGACCCGCTGGAGCCAGTGCAAAGCAGGGTCAGTGCGGTCGAGGATCACCGGGTCACGCCTCCCTGGCAGATATACCTCCTCCTGGCGCTTCGCGAGCGCAGCGACGGGCAGGTCCGACGCTCCCGCTCCCTCCATCGCCTGGAGTGCCGCACCAAGCTGGCCGCGGCCGCCGTCGATCAGGACCAGGTCCGGCAGGGGCTTCCCCTCGCCGACCCGGCGCTGAAAGTAGCGTCCAACGACTTCCTGCATCATGGCGTAGTCATCCGTCAAACCCTCCGGTGTCGCCCGGATACGGAACCGCCGGTATTCGTCGCGGTGAGCCCTGCCGTCACGCAACCAGACGGCACTGCCTACTGATTCCCTGCCGCCGAGCGTGGAAATGTCGAAGCACAGGAGATCACGAGGTGGCCCCGGTAGTCCGAGGGCCCTGGCCAGGCCGACGGATGCAGCGGGCGCCGTCAGTGCCACCATACCCGGGCCACCGATCGGCAGGGACTCCGGCATCGTTCGCTCTTCGAGCAGATGCCGCGCGTTCTGAGCGGCGAGGTTCACGAGCCGCCGTTTGGATCCTCTGTATGGACGGAAAATTCGCACGGGTGCTGCGCGTCGCTCCGAGAGCATCTCCTCGAGCAACGGGCGATCCGGAAAATCGGCCGGGACCAGCACCTCGGCCGGCAGGTCCTCCTGCCGCAGCAGGAATCCCTTCAGGGCCGCGTCCACCACCGCCTCCCGGTCGTCTGCATCGACGTTGTGGAGCATGCGGACTTCCCTGCCCAGGAGGTGTCCATCTCGAACCCGGAGGAGGATCGTACAGGCGACTCCGTCTTCGATCGCCACGCCGAGCACGTCACGGTTGCCGCCGCGGAAATCGACGGAAGTCTGCCGCCTCTCCAGTACTTCGAGGCCGCGAAGAACGTCCCGCATTTCGGCGGCAGTTTCGAACTCGAGCGCCTCCGCCGCGGTCCGCATTCGATCCCGGATCTCCCTCTTCAGGCTGGAAGTATGACCGGACAGGATCCGCACGACTTCGTGGATGGACTCGCCGTACGCTTCTCTGCTCTGGTAGCCCACGCACGGGGCGAGACACCGATCGATGTGGAAGTCCAGGCACGGTCGGTCCGGTGCCTGGTCCGGCAGGGCGTAATGGCAGGTGCGCACCGAGTGTATCTGAGTGATCAGGCGGAGTGCACGCCTCATAGTGCCGACATTCGTGAACGGCCCGAAGTACCGGGAGCCATCGGATTCAATGTGTCGGGCCACGAGCACACGCGGATAGGGTTCCGCCACCGTGACCTTGACGTACGGAAACGTCTTGTCGTCCCGTAACTGAACGTTGAACCGGGGTCGATATTCCTTGATCAGATTCGATTCGAGGAGCAGCGCCTCCGGCTCGGATTCTGTCACGTAGGTCTCGATCGAATCGATCCGGGGCACGAGCCTTCCCAGCTTCAGCGAAGTTGCCGTCGAGCTGCCGAAGTAACTCCGCACCCGGTCCCGAAGCGACTTCGCTTTGCCGACGTAGAGGATCTCACCGTCCGCATCCCGGAACACGTACACGCCGGCCTCGCGTGGCAGCCCGGCCAGGGTGCTCCGGAGCTTCTCAGGCGTTGCCATCGGGGCCGATCAGAGACTCGGGAGAGGGCGGTCGCCTCGCAATCCCCAGGTAGACGATCCCGCCCGCTGTGAGCACGGCGGCAAACAACAGGGCGGTGCCGGCGAATCCGGACCACGGGAGTCTCGGCTCGAGGAGCCAACGCACCGCGGAAGCCGCAATCGCGGACGCGGACGCGGCAGCAACGAGACGGAGAATGGCTCGCAGCGCTGCAGGGGGGAACACGCGGTCGAGCTTCCGCCCGAGCAGGAACCACAGGAGCGCGAGGTTGGTCCACGAGCCCACCGCACTGCCGAGGGCGATCCCTACTGCTGAATACGGTCCGAAACCAGCTCGGCGCATGCCGATCGTGAGAAGCAGGCTGGACATCACTCCAATCCCGACGGAGATGACAGCGACGCGCATCGGGGTCGTCGTGTCCTGCAGGGCATGGAATCCTGCGGCGAACAGCTTGATGGAACTCGCGGCCACGAGGCCGATGGAATAGGCGGCGAGCACGGCAGCCACCAGGCTCGTGCTGTTCGGGCCGAATTCGCCGCGCTGATATACGAGGCGCACTGCGAGGTCTCCGAACAGCAGGAGAACCAGCGCGGCCGGCAGCACGAAGAACAGGATCTGAAACCAGCCGTTCACCAGCCGCTCCCGAAGAGCGGCTGGACTCGGGTCGCGTGACATGGCAGGCAGCGCCGCTGCCGCGACCGACATCCCGAACAGGCTGATCGGAAGGTACGCCAATCGCTGGGAGTACCCGAGGGCTGCCATCGCCCCCGCTCCGGCCAGTGAGGCGAGCATGATGTCCACCAGTGACGAAATCTGCAGAACTCCCTGGCTTGAGATCACCGGCAGCGAATTTCGAACGACCCGCCGTACGGGCTCGTGGGACCACTCGACCCTGGCACTCCGGACCTTCGAAAGCTCGAGGGCTTTGGGAATCTGAATTCCGACCTGCAGCACGGCGCCGAGGAGCGCGGACCAGGCGAGTGCCTCGGCCAGCCTGTCGGATCCGAGGTGGGCAGCGAGGAGGAGTCCTGCGATCTGGCTCAGATTCCACACGGCGGGCGCCGCGAACGGGAGGAAGAAGCGACCGTGACTGTTCAGGACCCCGAGAAACCACGCGCCGATAATCAGCACACCCGACATCGGGAACAGGATTCTGACCAGTCTCGTGGTGAGATCCCGCGTCGGTTCGTCTGACGCCGCCAACAGAACACCCGTGATCCACGGAGCGAATATGACGCCGAGCGCACTCAGCAGGAGCGCGGTGACAGCCACCACGCCGAGCACGGAGCGGGCCAGGCGAGGGGCGTCTTCCGCATCGACGTCGGCGGCTGACAGGGACTCGCTGTACACGGGAACGAAGGAGGCCGACAGCGTGCCCTCTCCGAGGAGATTCCGGATGATGTTCGGGATCTTGATCGCCGCCCAGTAAGCGTCCGCGGCGAATTGGGTGCCAAGAAACGCTGCGACTGCGATGTCCCTGAAGAGTCCGGTCACGCGGCTGAGGAGGATCCCGGATCCGACGGCCGCGGCGGGACGTGCTCGTCGCGAGGTCATGGGAGTGAAAGTCGGTCAGCTGTCACGGTCGGGAAGGTCGTCCGGCTCGAGTGCTCCCGGCGAGCCGGCTTCGGACTCGGGTGCCTCCAACAGGGCTCGAACGAATTCTGTGTCGTCGCGCAGGCTTTCGAACGACTCCGACAGGTACCGGATATCGGCTTCCAGGCACTCGATCCGGACCGCGAGGTCTTTCGCGCCTTCCGGTACGGATCGCGAGATCCGGTTCGCGAGAGCCTGCCCGACCTGCGAGTCGATGACGATCGCGAGAATCGGTATCAGCAGTACGAGGACGATGACGAACGCCCAGATCACCCGGTCCCCCAGTCTGGAAGCGTAGATCTGCCGCTGTGAAGAAACCACGGCCTGCGAGTGGATCGAAAGCTACGCAGCCCCTCGGGGAGCAGCAACGGAGCCGTCAATCGGTGTCCCCGCCGTCCGGGATGCCATGTGCGGCGGCCAGGGTGGTGAGGAAGGAAGGCCCGTAGCGGACGAGGAAGGAGAACGGGCTGTCAACCCGTTCCTGCGGCTGCCCTTCCGGATACAACAGGTTGGCCGCCCTGCGCGCCCCATCCAGCCTGGTCTTGCGTGATTCCCGGACCCTGCTGTCGATCGTCCGCTCCAGTGCAGCGAGCGTGGACTCGACGGATTTGCGGGCTTTCCCGAACGCCGACGCCAGCCCCGGAAATTCCGATTCCGAGCCTTCTTCGAGTTCGGCCAGGTTCGCCTCGAAGTCGGACCTCACGCGCTCGAAACCGTACTCGATCTGTTCCGGGCGGCTATCGCGGGTGATACGGTGTTCGACGGAGGTGCTCCCGTCCGCCAGCTCTTCCGCCGACGCTGCGGCTCCACGCAGCCATCGGTCGACCCGGGGCTCGATCAGGAGCCATGAGCTTCGCGGGGTGGTCTGCGGCATGTCGACGTCGAGACATCTGAACAACGGGCCGAGTTGAGCCCAATAGGCCAGTTCGCCTGGTCCGAGGACCGTTTGTGCAACGGGAAGCAGCCAGGACTCCAGCGGGGGTCGAAGAGCGGCCGCCGCACTGAACCGCTCGGGCTCGGCCTCCAGCTGTGCCAGCCACTCTTCCGTGGGACGCAGCTCGCCCGACTGTCCGTTCCGGAGCCCGGCGCTCTCCCTCAACAGGTGCGAGCGGGTTCGACCGTCGTCGTAGAATACCTGGGTTCCTGCTGCCGGCGGCCTGAGTCTCTGTTCATACCCCGCCGCAACCACGGCTGCGGATCCCTCGTCGATCGCCTCGGAGACTCCCTGACTGTCTTCGAGCACGCGCCTGAGGAACGGAACGGCCTCCCGGCGGACCTCTTCGTGGGCCGGATCGAACAGCACGAGATCGAATCCGCGCAGCAACTCGGCGAACGCGGACTGAAATGCGCCGGATACGGTCGCACCGGGGGTGTACGCACGACGCAGAGGTGCGAGCGCCGGTTCCGCAAACTCAGATTTTCCGGCCGCATCGGTGAAATGATCCAGAAGCGGAACGATTTCGGCCCCGAGTCTCACTGAGCCCACCGACCGCCCGGCCTCTCCGGCGGCGGGGGGGATGCGCATGCTCTCGACTACGCCACTGCGGTTGACGATCCGGGCGGTCGCGACCTCATCCCAGTCGTGGTCGTCGGCAGCGACCCAGAAGCTCGCGACAGCCGGCCGTCCCGTCGCCTGCTCGATGCGGCGGGCGTGCGCCACCGCCGAGAAGATCTTGTACAGGACGTACAGGGGGCCGAGAAACAGGCCGGGTTGCTGTCCAGTGGAAACCAGCACGCCCTCGCCGTTCAGAATTGCCGAGAGTTTCGTCCTCGCCTGCTCGGATGTCGGGGTGAATGCGGCCGGCGAAAGACCGGAACGGCGCGACAGGTCGATGTCGGAATCCAGACCGGCTGGTTTCAGGAGGCTTGCCGCTGAACCGCTGCCGTCGATCAGATCACCACCGGGGGTGCCCGGCAGCGCCAGCCTCAATTCGACCAGCCGAGGGACCACGGGCGGATTGCTCACGTAGCGATCCCCGTGAAAATCAGCCGCTCCGCATCCGGGTTGAAGCGGGCTCCCCGGTAGTCTCCGAAGGTGACTCGGGTCTCGAGCCCTGCATCCGACAGAAGCCCTTCCAGCTCGCCCTCCTCGTACAGTCGAACGCGTTCCACGAAACTCCGGCCCTCCCCCCCATCGTCCGGCTGGAGGTGGATCTGCTTGACTACGGTGTCATCGACGATCGAACGCCGGACCGACACGTCGAATCCCGGAATCCGACTGGACTCGGCTTCCACCAGCTCCGTCCGCACACGCGTGGAATTCAGGAAATCCAGCATGAAGCTGCCGCCGGTTTCCAGGACGCGTCGCATTTCCACGACCACCTGTTCGTCCTCGGCCCGCGACGCGAAATACCCGAACGACGTGAAAAAGCTGGTGAGACCCGCGAAGCCCTCGTCCCGGAACGGTAACTGCCGCATGTCGCCGCGGACGAGCTGAACCCGCGGGCTCAGCTCCCGGGCCCGCTCCAGGAGCGTCATCGACAGGTCGAGTCCGATCCCGTGCAATCCAGCGGACAGGAGCTCGCGCAGATGCCTGCCGGCTCCGCATGCCAGGTCGAGTATGGCTCCTGGGGGGGGCGGTGCCGACTGCAGGTAGAGGCCGACCGCGGCCTCCGCCTCCCGTTCGTCACGATGGGGATAGATCGCGAGATATTCATCGCCGAACCACTCGCGAAACCAGTCCCGGCGGGAGTCCCGCACGATCTCATCGCGGCTCATGATCCCTTGTGATACGGCTCTCCGCGGAGCAGTGTGCCGATCCGATACAGCTGTTCGGCGAGCACGAGCCTCGCGAGTTCATGAGGGAGGGTGAGGTCGGACAGACTCAGCCGGTTCCGGCACCTTTCGATCACCACCTCGTCGAGTCCGTACGCACCACCAATCACGAACGCGGCGCCACCGGGTCCGTACGTCGCCAATCGCTCCAGGCGGTCGGCAAGGCCCCGGGTGTCGATCGAATTCCCGTTCCGCGTCAGGGCGAAGGTCTCCAGGCCATCGGGTAAACGACGTAGCAGAGCCTCTCCCTCGGCCCGCCTCACACGAGTTGGATCCTTGCTTCCGGTCCTTCCGGGCTGCACCTCGATCGACTCCAGCGTGAAGTAGCGCCCCGCTCGCGCCTCGTAGTCCCGGATCGATTCCGCCATCCCCTGGTGTTTCGGTGATCCCACGCTCAGGACGAGAACTCGCAGGCTCACCGGGCGAGGACCGTGTCCCTCAGGAACCGCTCGTTGTCACGATGCGGATGACTCTCCGTGTAATGGAGGCCGCGGCTTTCACGCCGACGCTGAGCAGAGCGTACGATCAACGTTGCTACGTCCCGCATGAACTCGATCTGACGGGCCCGGAATGCACCGGGACCCGTTCCATCACGGGCTATCGGGACGGCCGACAGCTCGTCAAGCGTCTCCCTCGCCTGCTCGAGACGTTCGTCCGAACGCACGATTCCTACCTTCTCCCACATCAGCGAGCGAATCTGGGCCTCGACGATCGACGGATTGACACCGTCACGACCGAGATCTGGAAACTCCACAGCACGCTCCTCGGGAGGCGGAAGCTCCGCCAGGTCCCGATTCAGTCGCTTCGCGGCCCGATGCGTGAACACGACAGCTTCCAGCAGCGAGTTGGAGGCAAGACGATTGGCGCCGTGCACACCCGTGCACGCGATCTCTCCGGCTGCGAACAGCCCCGCGAGCGACGTTCGTCCATCCCAGTCCGTGAGCAGTCCGCCGCACTGGTAGTGCGCCGCCGGAACTACGGGGATCGGATCCGACGGGATGTCGATGCCGTTTTCGAGGCAAACGCTGCGAATATGCGGGAATCGCTCCGCGACCCGCTCGGGCGGAATCGAGGACAGGTCCAGCAGAACGTGCGGATCTCCCGTCGCCAGCATCTCGGCGTCGATCGCCCGCGCCACGATATCTCTCGGCGCGAGTGATGCGGCCGGGTGATAGTCCTCCATGAACGACGAGCCATCCAGGCGCCGTAGCACCGCGCCCTCACCACGGACCGCCTCGGAGATGAGCTGCGCCTGGGACTCCGCGGGATACAGTGCCGTGGGGTGGAACTGCACGAATTCGAGATTCGCCACTGCTGCCCCGGCCGCATATCCCATGGCGATCCCATCACCGGTGGCAATCGACGGGTTCGTGGTGTGCCGGTACAGATAGGCGCAACCCCCGGCGGCGAGAACCACGGCTCGGGCATCCACCTGGAGCCATCGACCTCCGTGAACATCCAGTACGAGCGCACCGGAACAGCGTGTGCGAAGCGACGCTGGGTCCGGGGCGGTGCACAGGGACCAGGCGACATGGTCCTCGAGCACCTGGATCCGGGGCTGTGCGGCCACCGCCGCTATGAGCGCCCGCTCGATCTCGTGGCCTGTAAGATCGGCTGCATGCAGGATTCGCCTCCTGCTGTGCCCCGCTTCGCGGCCGAGGGCGAACCCTCCTTGCTCTCGAGTGAAGTTGACCCCCCATTCGATGAGCTCCCGAATCCGCTCCGGTCCTTCGCGTACCAACTCCTCCACGGCACGCTGGTGGCACAGACCAGCACCCGCCACCAGGGTGTCGGCGAGATGCAGATCCGGCGAGTCGGAGGGGTCGAACACGGCAGCTACGCCACCCTGGGCGTAATTCGTGTTCGACTCGACCCGCTCCTTCTTGGTCACGACGAGCACGTCCGCGTAGGCTGCCGCCTTCAACGCGAAGCTGAGACCGGCAATACCGCTGCCCACCACGAGCACATCCGTCCGAACGCGACCCGGCTCGCTCAAGTTCAGTCTCCCTGGACGGTGTCGAACTGGACCCTGGGCGGTCGGGCGAATGCTGTCCGGAGCACGCCCCGGCGCAATCGCCTTTCGCCCGATTCCCACACGGCCTCTTCTGCCAGATACCATACCGGGACGTCGTCCGCCAGCAACGGTCCCAGTTTCACGGCGTCTTTCAACGTGCACACGATGCCTTCAGCCGCTGCCTTCCGAATCGCGTCCAATTGCCGCGAGCCGTAGGGCTCGTGGTCTCGAAATGCGAGCCGGCTCGTTACCGGCACCCCGAGCTCATCCAGCGCATCAAAGAAGCTCTCGGGCCACATCACTCCCGCCACGGCGACTGAATCACCGGAAGGCGAGATACTCTCCGCCACTGCGTTCGCGGCGCGAATTCCGGTAGGACGAAGAACGCAACTGCAGGCGAGGGTGCCGGGAGCCACGGTCCCGATTTCGGCCAGCAGAGTCTGCGTCTCGGCCTCTCGTTCAGCTGCATTTTTACCTGTTTCCCGACGAACGAGCACGACCGCGTGCGCCCGATCGAGCGAGGACCAGCGGTCCCGGAACGGCCCGGCCGGGAGCCTGCGGCGACCGGGAAGCAGAGCACTGGAAACGTCCACGCAGAGAACTTGAAGCTCCGACCGTACCCGACGGTGCTGAAAGCCGGAATCGAGGACGGCTACGCCCGCGCCGGATCGCATTGCTCTCAGCACGGCCGACCGTCGGTCCCTCAGATCGACGACGGTCAAATCGGGGTTCAGCATCCGGTGCACGGCCGCCTCATCAGGAATGCCGCCGGTGATCACCGCGGGCCGCCTGCCTCCTTCCACGAGCCACCCGGCAACTGCCGCCGATACCGGTGTCTTTCCGCTGCCCCCTGCCGTCAGTCCCCCGACCGATATCACCGGGATCGGCATTCCCCGGCTCTCGAGAATCCCGACATCGTACAGGAGATTGCGCGCGTCATGTCCCAGTCCGTACAGGGTCGCAGCGAACTGAAACCCGAGCCCGGATTCTCCCGTCCAGGCCTTCCTCATACGGGTCTCGAGACTGGATGTCCCGATCTCGTGCGGGGCGACGCCGCTCATCCGTCCCGTGTCCTGGGCCAGGAGGTGCCAGCGGCTTCTTCACACAAACCGACCAGGCGCTCCAGTTCAGTGTCTACCTGCCGTTGCCA
>CBDUVN010000003.1:0-56868 GCA_965370685.1 uncultured bacterium
GTAGTTGAGCGTCAGGAGCGTGTCTCCCGGGAGGAACTCAGCCGTCCATCCGGCGCGCGCGCCAGGGTCGGCGACGGCCGACCGGGCCGCTCCGAATTCGTCCAGGGAATCGACGACGATCACGAGCTGGATACCGGTGATGAACACGGTCCCCGTCAGTGCCTCGAAGGATTCGTCCGGGGCGATCGTGTCGATGGGGGCTCCGTCGATCGGCGCGTCGAGCCGGGGCAGGGGGACCGGCGCCTTCCACCCCCGGTAGGTGCAGCACTCGAACGGACAGGCGCTGTCTGCGACGAGAAGCTCGGCGGGAATCCGGTCCTGAAACCCGAGTGACGCCCCTGGAGTCGTTTGGCCCACTGATGGACGGGCAGACTCGGACTCGTGCGCAGACTCGGGTTTCTCAGTCCCACAGCCGGTGAAGGAGATCAGTACTACACAGAGGGAGATGGCCCTGGTCGGGATCCACGGTGTGCTTCGACGCATGGTGTCCGCCTAATCGATCAGGGTCGCGGTCCTGTCCGCTTCATGTCGCGCAGGCCGGTGGCGCAGTTGACCTTCCAGGCCGATGCGGACGTCCGACCGTCGATCCGGCCGTCAGCGGCACTGCGTCCCTCAATCAGCGCCCGTCCGCCGCCTTCGAGGCGATCCCCTTCGGTCAGCAAAGCGAGCCCGGCCCTTAGATTCCGGTCCGACCACACGAGCCACAAGGTGTCGGCGCGCAGGAACCAGCGGAGGTAGTCCCTCAGACGAGGATCATGCGGGCCGGATACCGGGGCGGCCCGGTAAGTCGTGTACGCTCGCCGCCATTCATCGATCGAGTCCGGAAGAAGCAGAATCCGGTCTGGTGCTACGAGGAGCGCTCGACTCGCGGAGTCCGGAATGATGGTCTCGCCGCTCGTCCCAGCGGTGCCGGTCGAAGTGAACTCCCAGTCGCCAACGTCGAGCTCCCAGCAGCCGAGCATCTCCGGCATGCTCAGGATGACGGGTTCGGCCGGAGGGTCCGGTGCAGGTCTCATACTCCAGCGAGCTACAGACAGCGCCGCGAACACCAGCACGCCGGCGATCAGGGGTGGAAGGAACCGCTTCACGGATTGCGGGGCCCGTGCCCGGGCCTCGCACGCATTCCAATCATTCCCATTCGATCGTGCCGGGCGGCTTTGATGTGATGTCGAGTGCGAGCCCCGACACCCCCTCGAGGCCCAGCACGTCGCGCCGGAACTCCTCGAGCAGCGCCGCGGGAAGCTCGACTGGCGTGGCCGTCATCGCTCGCTTTGAACGAATCGGCCGCACGACGACGAGCTCTCCACCGTCTCCCGCCAGGTCAAGTGGAAGGAGCACCGTCGGGCACTGCCAGATTTCGTCATACAGCCCGTGGCGACGCAGCCCCTCCATTACGATGTGGTCAGCCTCGCGCAGAAGATCCAGCCGCTCAATCGTCGTCGTGGCCGCCAGCGGCACGACGGTAGCCGGAGGTGTGGGCTGGAGGTTCCAGATGCACCGGTTGATGCCAGGAACTTCAGCCGTGAGAACGGAAGCCGCCCGGAGGAGCGTCTCCCAGTCGGCATCGCCAGTGAGGAGAACCGGGTGCTCGTAGGCTCGCAGATCGGCTTTCACCCCGACCGAGCGGATCGGCAGTACCTCCGCGTCGAGTCCGAACCGTCGCCCCTCTTCGGCCACGAGAGGCGCGATGTCGTCCAGTCCCTCTACCGAGCCCACCCCGTCGCTGCACAGGAGCCGTACGCCGAGCCCCGGACCGGGGAACGGGTGCCGCCACACGAGCTCATGCGGAATACCGAGCTTCTCTCCCAGCTCGCGAACCTCGACTTTATACAGTTCCGCCAGCGGTTCCACGACACGGCCGGCCGCAAGCATCTCCTCGATCACCGGGACCCGGTTGTGGTGGGTCTTGATCGTGTCTGCCCGCCTGGTTCCGCCGGTCTCGATCGTGTCAGGGTAGATCGTTCCCTGGCCGAGCAGGTGTCCTTCGACTCCGAGTCGGCGCGCTTCGTCCTCGAATACCTCCACGAAGGAGTTGCCGATCGCCCGTCGCTTGGCCTCCGGCTCGACAATTCCGTCCAGAGCATCGAGAAAGCGATCGCTCGCATCGACGAAATGCAGGTTCGATCCGAGTCCGAGCCCCGCAAAGAACTCGACCACGGCGGCGCTCTCGTCCTTCCGCATCAGGCCGTTGTCGACGTGAAGCAACTCGAGTCTCTCCGGTCCGAGCGCCCGGGCGAGGAGCGTCGCGGCAACGGTCGAATCGACTCCGCCGGAAGCGAGCAGAAAAACCGATCCGTCGGCTACCTGGAGGCGAATCTTTTCCATCTCTTCCTGGATGAACGCCTCCATCGACCAGGTGGGCTCGCAGCCGCAGATCTCGAGCACGAAGTTGGCGAGCATCTCGTCGCCGTGTACGGTGTCATCTACTTCAGGGTGAAACTGGAATCCGTATCGCCGCAGCGAGTCGGACCCGATCGCGGCGAACCGGTGATCCGGTCCCCCGTCTGTCGTCACGCTCCAGCCGAGCTCGTGAAACTCGGGGCCAACCGCCGTCACGCTGTCATAGTGACTCATCCAGACCTGTTCGATCGGGCCGAGTCCTTTGAACAGGGGATGATCTCCCGTGAGATGAACCTCGGCCCGGCCCCACTGACGACCACCGTGCACGACCTCGCCACCGTAGTGCTTGGCGATCTCCTGGTGTCCGAAGCAGAGCCCGAGGATGGGGACGTCGAGGTCGTAGATCCCGCGCGTGTAGTCGGAATCCTCTCCATGAGATGCGAGACTCGGGCTGCCGGAAACGATGATCCCTTTGTAGCGCTCGAACTGCTCGATCGGGTCCTCGGGCTGGCGGATCTCCGACAGCACTCCATGCCGGCGGACCTTCGTGGCGATCAGGTGGGCGTACTGGCCGCCGAAATCGATGACGGCGATGGCATCATGCTGCATGGGCTGAGCTGGCTCCTTGCGCAGGAGGGTGACCTTCGACCGTAGCCGACGTCAACCGCGCTCGCTCCACGGCGGAACCACTCCGTTGGACCGGGCGTATGCCACGGATTGCCCGAGATGTTCGTGCATATGCGTCACGTACAGGAGCATCGCGGCCCGCTTCGTGGTGTCCCGGCCGAACAGCTTCGTGGCGTCGTCAAGCTCCGTATCCGGTACGGCGGCGATCGCATAGCGCGCGTGGACGAACGATGCGCGCAGGGCAGCGACCGCACCTGCTTTCAGCGACTCCAGGTCGACGGTGTCACATTTCTGCTCGAGCGCATCGGCTTCGTCCGGTGATTCGACACCGAAGAACTGCGATATTCCAAAATTCGCGCCGGCGACGTGACAGTACACCTCTCCCACGGAACGGACGCCGTCCATCGGGCGCCATCCGTAGGAGGACGCCGGCATCGCCTCGGCGAGAGCCACGTACTTGCTCTCCATCGACGAGATGTCAGCAACCATGTCGGCACGCAGTCCCTGGATGCCTTCGGACTGCGCGACAGCAGGGGCTGTGATCGACAGCACGCCTGCTGCGGCGACCAACAGCAGAGTGAAAGAACGTGACTGTGGGTGCATCGACACTCTCGGATCCTCCGGTATCCAGGTTCACGGTATTCCAATCCCTACGGTATGACCCGGAGACGGGCTGGGGAAGGTTGCCGCCTACTCCGGGTCTTCCGTTTTCTCCAGCAGCGAGGGTTGCCGGGTCGAAACGTCGAGGGGGGCTGGCTCTTCGATTGCATCCGCCCCGACTCCGAGTTCACGAAATCGTCGCATCGCCGGCACGAGTCGACTGTCGAGCGAGCCCGTGGCCTTGTTGAACGCATTCACAGAACGCTCGAGGTTCTTGCCGATATCGCTATACAAGCCAACGAATTTGCCAAGTCTGTTGTACAGGTCCTGGCCCTGCGCCGCGATCTCGCGGGCATTGTCCGTCATCTCCTGCTGCTGCCACCCGAACGCCACCGCTTTGAGTAGCGCGTAGAGGTTCACCGGCGAGCAGACAAGCACTTTCTTTTCGGTCGCGTACTCGAACAGCTCCGCGTCTTCCTGGAAAGCGGCCCCGAGGCAGGCCTCGTTGGGCACGAACATCACGACGAACCCTGGAGTGGATTCGAACTGCTCCCAGTACGCTTTCAGGCTGAGCTCTCGGACGCGTGCCTTCAGCGCCTGTGCGTGTGCCGCCAGGTGGCGCCGCCTCTGGTCATCGTCCTCCGTCTCCATGGCGGAGAGGTACGCGGACAGCGGCACCTTGGCGTCAATCGGGAGGGTTCCGCCTCCCGGTAGCCGAATCACCATGTCCGGCCGGCCCTCGGCTCCGTCGGTTGCCTGCTCATCGAAGTCGACATGCCTCTCGAGGCCCGCCATTTCGACGACGCGCCGCAGCTGGATTTCTCCCCAGCGTCCCCGGGCCGTGGGAGACTTGAGGGCGGCCCTGAGATTCGTGGTGCTCTCGTGGAGCTGGCGGTGCGTCTCCTTCAGGTCCTTGATCTGAGTATTGAGCGATTCGTATGCGCCTTCGCGCTTCTGTTCGAGTTCACGGACGTAGCCGTCGAGGCTGGCCAGTTTTTCCTGGAATGGAGTGAGAACACCCTTCAGGTCCTCCTTCGCCCGCGCGCTGTAGCTGTCGGCATTCTTGCGCAGCGACTCCCCGGCCAGGGCGGTGAACGCCTCGCGGAGCCTCTCCTCGGCCTGTTCGCTCCACGCCAGCTTCTCCGCGTCGGTTTCCCGCGCCTGGCGCAGCCCGGCCAGCTCCTCGCGAAGCGCTCGGTCGTCCCGTTCGTACGAAGACCGAGCGCGCAGCCAGACGCCGAGGCCGATCAGCAGGCCCAGCAGAAACGCGAGCGCGACGGCGAGTGCGAGGACCGTGGTTTCATTCATGTCGTATTCGGCGGCGCTATTGAGAGATTGAGTCGACTGGTCCGGACCCCGACCAACCTACGCGCCACCTCTGACGCTCGACACGGGCACATCATCGACGGCGCTGTCCATCGAGAGGACTGACAGATTGTTTCGGCAGTTCTGTCACTGAGCCGCGGGGCGACCCGGGGTGACGGGTCACGTGCGGCTCGCTATACTGCCGGCGACGTCCCGGCCGTGGCCGAGTGGCGGCATGCCGTCCGGCCGGACAACTCCGAGACCACCGAGAATCGGACCAGAATGGCTCTCCTTCATTTCTATCGCTCTCCGGCCCTCTCGCCCTCCCGAACCCGTGCGCTGGAGGACCGATTTCGGGCGCTGACCACGTCGCAGCTCCACGGGATCGGAACCGAGTACTGTTTCAACGTGGCGACGGACAGGCCGTTGTCCGAACGGGACTTGAAGGTTCTGACCTGGCTTCTGTCCGAGACCTTCGAGCCGGAAGGGTTTGCCAGCGAGAGTTTTCTGGCAGTTCGAGCTCTCAGCTCCAAGTCCGCCGTGACGGAAATCTTCGAAGTCGGTCCGCGAATGACGTTCACCACGGCGTGGTCGACGAACGCAGTTTCGATCCTCCGCGCCTGTGGTCTCGAGTCTGTTACCCGCATCGAGCGGTCCCGCAGGTACCTTCTCGGTCTCGATGAGCTCCTGACGGACATGGATCGCCTGGCCTTTCTGTCGCTCGTACACGATCGGATGACCGAGTGTCCGTACCCGGAGCCGCTTCAGACCTTCGAAACGGGAGTCGAGCCGGAGCCGGTGCGAACGATTCCGGTGATCGAGCAGGGAATGGAGGCGCTCGAGCGGGTGAACCGGGAAATGGGGCTCGCCTTCGATGCCTGGGACCTCGAGTACTACCTCGGTCTGTTTCGTGACCGCATCGGCCGGGATCCGACGGACGTCGAGCTGTTTGATGTGGCGCAGTCGAACAGCGAGCACTCCCGGCACTGGTTCTTCAGGGGCCGGTTGATCATCGACGGTCAGGAGCTTCCGCACTCGTTGATGGGAATGCTGAAGGCGCCGCTCGATGCGAATCCGCGGAACAGCGTGATCGCGTTCAAGGACAACTCCAGCGCGATCGAGGGATACCGGATCCGGACTCTGCTTCCGCACCGACCGGGTACCCCGGGTCCGATGAACGCCACGGACGTCGACTACCACCTCCTGTTCACCGCGGAGACGCACAATTTTCCCAGCGGAATCGCACCGTTTCCGGGGGCGGAGACCGGGGCCGGCGGCCGGATCCGCGACGTCCACGCGGCGGGACGAGGGAGTCTCGTGGTCGCCGGTACGGCGGCCTACTGCGTGGGAAACCTCTACCTCCCCGGTCACCAGCTGCCGTGGGAGGATCCTTCCTTCGAGTATCCGTCGAATCTCGCGTCGCCGCTGGACATTGAGATCGAAGCGTCCGATGGGGCCTCGGACTACGGCAACAAGTTCGGCGAGCCCCTGATCCAGGGATACACGCGCTCGTTCGGCCTCAGGCTGCCGGGTGGAGAGCGCCGGGAGTGGCTCAAGCCGATCATGTTCAGTGGTGGGATCGGGCAGATCGACGCGCGGCACGTGGACAAATTCGCGCCTGAGCCGGGCATGTGGGTCGTAAAGATCGGTGGACCGGCATACCGGATCGGCCTGGGAGGCGGGGCCGCCTCCAGCATGGTCCAGGGCGAGAACGTCGCCGAGCTCGACTTCAATGCCGTGCAGCGCGGCGACGCCGAGATGGAGCAGAAGGTGAACCGGGTGCTCCGGGCCTGTGTGGAGCTCGGTGACCGGAATCCGATCGTCTCGATCCATGACCAGGGGGCAGGGGGGAACTGCAACGTTCTCAAAGAGATCGTCGAGCCCGCAGGCGCGCGGATCGAGGTGAGGTCGATTCCCGTCGGTGACGATACCCTGAGCATACTCGAAATCTGGGGCGCAGAATACCAGGAAAACGACGCCCTGCTTCTCCGTCCGGGAGACGAGGGGCTGTTCCACGATCTGTGCGAGCGGGAGAAGGTCCCGTACGGTCTCGTCGGACGGGTCACGGGTGACGGTCGGATCGTGCTGCACGACGAGCGCGACGACTCAACCCCGGTCAACCTCGAGCTGGAGGACGTGCTCGGGGACATGCCCCGCAAGACGTTCGACCTCGAGCGGGCCGAGCCCGTCCTGGAGCCGCTCCGACTCCCGGAGAACCTCACGGTAGAGGACGCACTCGACAGAGTCCTCCGTCTTCTGTCGGTGGGATCGAAGCGGTTCCTCACCACGAAAGTGGACCGGAGCGTCACCGGGCTCGTCGCCCGGCAGCAGACAGCCGGGCCTCTGCAGCTGACCGTGGCCGACGTGGCAGTGATCGCGCAGAGCCACTTCGGCGTGACCGGCGGAGCCACGGCAATCGGAGAGCAGCCGATCAAGGGTCTGCTGGACCCGGCAGCGATGGCGCGTCTGAGCGTCGGCGAGGCGCTGACGAATCTCGTCTGGGCACGGGTCAGCCACCTGGAGGACGTGAAGTGCTCGGGCAACTGGATGTGGGCGGCGAAGCTCCCGGGCGAAGGCTCGGCGCTCGCCGATGCCGCGCTGGCGCTGGCGGAGGTGCTCGAGGAACTGGGGATCGCGATCGACGGGGGGAAGGACTCGCTGTCGATGGCGGCTCTCGCACCGGACCCGGAGGGTGGGGACGAGACGGTGAAGGCACCGGGCGCTCTCGTGGTAAGCGCGTACGTGACGAGTCCGGATATCACGAAGACAGTGACCCCGGATCTCACGCTGTCCGGAAGTGGCCGTCTTCTCTACGTGGATCTGGGCGGAGGACGTCACCGGCTCGGCGGCTCCGCTCTGGCTCAGTGCTTCGGCCAGGTCGGAGACCAGTCGCCCGACCTCGACGATCCAGGTGTGCTCGAGAGGGCGTTCGGGGTCGTCCAGCTGCTCCTCGACGACGGAATCATCCGGGCGGGACACGACCGCAGCGACGGCGGGCTCGTGACCACGTTGCTGGAGATGGCGTTCGCCGGGAACCGGGGAATCGAGGTCGATCTCCCGTTCGCCCCGGCGGACTCGATCGAGGTCCTGTTCTCCGAGGAGCTGGGGCTCGTGATGGAGGTGGACGAGGCGGACGTGGACACGGTCCTCGCCGATTTCGCGGGGGCGGACGTTCCGTGCCTGGAGATCGGTCGCGTCACGCACGGGCCGCGGATCGAGATCCGGGTGAACGGTGAGACGGTTCTCGACGGCGATCTCCGCGACCTGCGGGACGTCTGGGAGTCCACGAGCTTCGCGCTAGACGCCCTGCAGGCCGATCCGGCACTCGTGGCGGAAGAGCGGGACGGCCTCAGGTCGAGGACGGGCCCGAGCTTCAGCGTGCCGTTCGACTACGGGTCGCCTGCGGAGGAAGTGCTGGCATCCGAGTCGAAGCACAGGGTCGCGATTCTGCGCGAGGAAGGATCGAATTCGGACCGGGAAATGGCATCGGCGTTCTTCGCGGCGGGATTCGAGCCATGGGACGTGACGATGACAGACCTGCTGGCCGGCCGTGTCCGGCTGGACGCTTTCCGGGGCGCTGTCTTCGTGGGCGGATTCTCCTATGCGGACGTGCTTGACTCGGCGAAGGGCTGGGCCGGCGTGATCCGCTTCCACGACGAGATCGCCGCCCAGTTCGACGAGTTCTACGGTCGCGCGGACACGTTCAGTCTCGGGGTGTGCAACGGCTGTCAGCTGTCAGCGCTGCTCGGTTGGGTACCGTGGCCGGGAATCGAGATGACGCGCCAGCCGCGGTTCATCCGCAATGCATCGGGGCGGTTCGAATCACGATTCGTGGCTGCTCGGATCGAATCGAGTCCTTCGATCCTGTTGCGCGGAATGGAAGGCGCGAACCTCGGGATCTGGAGCGTTCACGGCGAGGGCCAGGCGTTCTTCCCGGACGCCCGGATTCTCGAGCGCGTCGAAGCGGAGGGTCTCGCCCCCGTCCGCTTCGTGGACGACGAAGGTCAGGCGACCGAGCGTTATCCGTTCAATCCAAACGGCTCGGCCCGGGGAATCGCGGCGCTGTGTTCACCTGACGGTCGGCACCTGGCGATCATGCCGCACCCGGAGCGGGCGTTCCGGCTGTGGCAGTGGCCGTGGCTCCCGGCGGAGTTGCGTGCGGAGATGCAGAGCGCGGCCGTCCTCGGAGAGGCGGCGCCGTCGCCGTGGTTCCGGATGTTCACCAACGCCAGGGAATGGTGCGACGAGACGGAGTGAGCAGGCCGCCGTGAATCCAGCGCGCGGAAGTGCGTTCCCCCAGTCATAGCGGGCGTCCGGCGAGAACCAGGGCGACTCCCAGCAGAATGAAGAACGGGGCGAAGGTCCGGACGACGAAATTCGGCCGTGCGATAAACCAGTGAATCATGTGCTCGACCCTTCGTTTGCCCACCAGCGGGATCATCAGGCCGGCGACGAACATCACTACGCCGATGATCCGGACGAATGTGGCACCGCGTGTGCCCGGCGCAATGAACCAGAACGCGATTCCGAGGACGATCCGAGCCCCCGAGGCGATCGCTGCCCACGGACCCGACAGGACCTCGCGAAACGTGTTACGCAGCAGGTCGGGCACACGAAACCGGCCCCGATGATCAGAACTCCGATCAGCTGAACGATCAGGTGCATCTCATATCCTCCACAGTCAATTCACCGGAATGCCGAGGCCGAGGAAGAACTGCCATGCCCGGTTCTTGGCAGTTGGGACCGGGTCGCCAGAGTCATCATCCGAAGAATCGTCGATGTTGGTCAATCCGAGTTGATAACGAACGTCCAGCCACAACTTCAAACGCTGGATGCCGAGTCCGGCCGCGCCGCCGAATATGACACCGATGTCTGGACTCTTCGTCTGTATACCTGCTTCTTCATCTGAGCACTTTACGCTCAAGTTAGCGCCGTCAACCGTGGCCTCCAGATCACAGCTCAACTCGAAGTTGATCGTCGGTCCCGCGTACAGCCGGGGAGTGATCGGGAAGTCCCGGAGCAAGAACTCCGTGCCGAACAAGAGAAACGGGGCGCCCGCCGTAAGCGGACGCCCCGTTGCATATGTGGAGCACGATCTCGCTGGATCGTCCCCGGTATCCTGTTGTGTCTAGTTCTTGTTCAGCCCCCGACCGGGAAGCCGACACCGGCCATGACCTGCCATGTCCTGTTTTTGGCGCTGAAGTCAAATTCCTCTTCGTCCGTCTCCGCAACATTGGACAGACCAAGATTGTATCGTCCGTCGATGAACAGAACGACGCTGCTGAGAGCGTACTGGAGGCCACCACCGAACACGAGGCCGAAGTCGACCGACTTGACGTCGTCCTTGCAGTCAAAGCCCTCTTCGTCGCAACTCAGCGCAAACCCCACCGACGGCCCCGCGAATACCATCGGCTTGAGCGCGCTGTTCGAGAGCGGAAATGCTGCCCCGACCAGTACGGGAACCTCCAGGTAGTTCACGGCCAGAGTTTCGTCGCCCGACTTGGAGCCCTTCGAAGAGTACAGCACCTCCGGCTGGATGAAGAATGGGGATCCGATACCGAATTGCGCGAACGCGCCTCCGACAAATCCCGTCCTGCTGTCAGCGCTCGCGCTGACCCCTTCACCACTGAACGTCACATTTGCGATGTTGATCCCGGCCTTGGCCCCGATAATGGTCTGGGCCGAGGTCTCCGTCGGTGCAAACATCGCCACTACCAGTAGCAGCGCGAAACAGAATCGTAACGTCTTCATCATAGTCCCCCCGGGTTGTGGATCATCAAGCGGGTACCCGCTTGATGCGACTATTCAGCCGCGATTCCTCCATGAAATTGCGAGTCCATGTCGGCCTCGCGTGCAAGATCTGTTCTCCGGTTGAAATTTAAGGGTATCGAACGTCGGAACACCCAGCAGAACAGCAACTTAGATGATCGAGAATGTACTCGTATTCCCGGTCTGGCCTGGCACCAGGCCACGTATACTGATGCGCTCAGCGGAATTCTGCATGAAAATGGCCCCACCCGGCCTGAAGGGCCCTCTGCGTTGACACTTTCGCAGATCTCCCCTATGTTCGCGCCCTGAAACGCGAAAGCGGAGGCGAGAGGCCTCCCACCTTTCGGCGTCCCGCGGTATGCGCGGGGGCTGCTGCCGGGTTCGAGACGAGACGACGCCCCACCGGGATTCCGGGGGCCGTCGTGTTTTCTTGCCCGGTCGGCGTCGCCGCACCGGGCTTTCTTGTTAGCTGCAGATCGGCGTCGGGCCGTGCCGGTCGGTGGGACGGGAAAACGGTCTGTGAAGAGGTGATGTGAGCCAGGAAGATCTGCGCGTAAACGAGCGGATTCGGATCAGTCCCGTCAGACTTATCGACGAGACTGGAGAACAGATCGGGATCTTGCCGACGGACGAGGCAAGGGCGATGGCGGTGGAGCAGGGACTCGACCTCGTCGAGGTTGCCCCGAATTCCAGGCCGCCGGTCTGCCGGATCATGGACTACGGAAAGTACAAGTACGAGCAGGCGAGAAAGAATCGAGAGGCGAAGAAGAAGCAGCATACGGTCACCGTGAAGGAGATCAAGATGCGGCCGAAGATCGAAACGCATGACTTCGACTTCAAGCTTCGACACGCCAAGCGATTCCTCGAGGAGGGGGACAAGGTCAAGTTCACGCTCCGTTTCCGGGGGCGGGAGATGACCCACCCGGAGCTCGGTGAGCGAGTTCTGACCCGCGTCAAGGCAGAGCTCGCCGAGCTCGCGACGATCGAGTCGGACGTCAAGAGAGAGGGGCGCCAGATGACGATGCTGATGGCACCCCGGAGTACATAGGGAGAGGACTGGAAACGATGCCCAAGATGAAGACGAACCGCTCCGCCGCGAAGCGGTTCAGCAAGACGGGGACTGGGAAATACAAGAGGAACAAGGCGTATCGAAGCCACATCCTCACCAAGAAGAGCCCGAAACGGAAGCGGCAGCTCCGCAAGTCGACTCTCGTGTCGAAAGCGGACTTGAAGCGGGTGAAACGACTTCTCGGCGGCGGTTGAGCGTCGGGCGGATAAGAGGCGCGCCGTGCCCGGGGGGGACGGCGTTCAGGACCGATTCGCCCGTGCCGGGCTGAACCCGCCGGATTCGGGCGTGCAGAAGGAAAGAGAGAGATACGATGGCGCGAGCTACAAACAGCGTCGCTCGGAATAAGCGAAAAAAGAAGATTCTGAAGGAGGCGCGCGGTCAGTTCGGCGCGCGCTCCAAGCTCTATCGCACGGCCAAGAACGCGGTCGAGCGAGGATGGGCGTATTCGTACCGTGACCGCAGGGTCAGGAAGCGAGACTTCCGCCGCCTGTGGATCGCCCGGATCAACGCCGGGGCCAGACAGCACGACCTTTCATACTCCCGGTTCATCAGCGGTCTCCGCAACGCGGACGTCGAGCTGAATCGCAAGGTCCTGGCGGACCTGGCCATCCGTGAGCCGGAGGCGTTCGCCGAGCTGGCGCGGATCGCCCGGGAGCACGGGAACTGAGTCGAGCCTGAGGGCGAATGGCGACCGACGGCCGCTCCCTGCGTGAACGCCTGGAGGAGATCCGCCAGCGCGGCATGTCGGCCATCCGGTCCGCCACTGACCGTGATGAGGTCGAAAAGGCGAGGGTAGAGTACCTGGGGCGAAGCGGCCTCATATCACAGGCGATGTCGGAACTCCGGGACCTCCCGGTCGAGGAAAAGCCGCAGACAGGACAGACGGGAAACCGGGTGAAGAACGAGCTCGAGACTACGCTCGAGCTTCGCCTGTCCGAGATCGAGGCGGCTGCAGCCGCCTCTGCCCCCACAACATCGGTTGATCTCACCCTGCCCGGGCGCCGGAGCTGGCGCGGTAGTATCCACCCGGTCACCAGGGTGATCGATGAGATCTGCGAGATCTTCCGCGAGATCGGGTTCACGGTCGCGACCGGTCCGGAGATCGAAACGGACTGGCACAACTTCACGGCGCTGAACATCCCGCTGGACCATCCCGCCGCAGACATGCATGACACGTTCTACCTGGACGATGGAATGCTCCTTCGCACGCACACGTCGCCGGTCCAGGCGCGCGTGATGCTCGCTCACGAGCCGCCGATCCGGGTGCTCGCTCCGGGGCTCGTATTCCGTCGTGATCCGTGGGATGCATCACATGCTCCCGCGTTCGAGCAGATCGAGGGCCTGGCCGTGGACGAAGGGATCGATTTCGTCGAGTTCCGGTCGGCGATAGACTTCTTCGTGCAGCGGTTCTTCGGGGCCGGCACGCGCACGCGTTTCCGCCCGTCATACTTCCCGTTCACCGAGCCATCGGCCGAGGTGGACGTGACCTGCTTCCTGTGCGATGGGTCGGGATGCCCGACCTGCAAAGGCACCGGGTGGGTCGAAATTATGGGTGCCGGGATGGTCAACCCGGCCGTATTCGACGCCGTCGGCTACGACTCCGAAAAATACACGGGGTACGCTTTCGGCATGGGTCCGGGACGGATCGCGATGCTCCGGTACCGCGTGCCGGACATCCGCCTGCTGTACGAAGGTGACGTTTCCTTTCTCGAGCAGTTCGACTGATGGACGTTTCCGTCAACTGGCTGAGGGCGCTCGCGCCCGGCATGCAGGGGACGGCCACTGAACTGGCCGACCGGCTGAGCATGCAGGCGATCCCGGTCGATCGCGTAATTCCCGTGGGGGACGATCTCGAGGGAGTCGTCGTGGCCCGAGTCGTGAAGGCGGGCAAGCACCCGAACGCGGATCGGCTCACCCTGTGCCAGGTGGACGCCGGAGGGGACGAGCTCATCGACGTGGTGTGCGGGGCTCCGAACGTCGAGCAGGGCGCCCTGTACCCGTACGTGCCTCCCGGGGCTTCGCTTCCCGGGGGCTTCGTCATCGAGTCACGTAAGATTCGCGGTGAGATGAGTCACGGCATGCTGTGCTCGGAGAAAGAGTTGGGCCTGGGGCGCGACGCGGGTGGGATTCTCCGGCTCGATAGTGAGTTCGTTGTGGGACAGAGCTTTTCTGAGGCGATGGCCCTGCCCGATGCCCGACTCGAGTTGGACCTGACCCCGAATCGGATCGACCTGGCGTGTCACGTCGGGGTCGCGCGCGAGCTTGCGCCGGAGGACGGGCCGGGCGTCGTCCTGCCGCCATTCGAGGGCCCGAGCTGGGACGCCGCCGGGTGGGTGGACGGCGTGAGCGATGCGGAGTCCGGGGGCGTTCGGATCGTGATCGAGGATTCCGACCGCTGCCACCGGTACCTCGGAGCGATCGTGCGCGGCATCACAGTCGGTCCGTCTCCAGAATGGCTGCAGGCCCGCCTGCGCGGCGCCGGGGCCCGCCCGATCAACAACGTCGTGGATGCGACGAATTACGTCCTCCTGGAGATGAACCAGCCGCTGCACGCCTTCGATCTCGCGAAGATCGGCGGCTCCGAGATTCGGATTCGGCCCGCACGGGCTGGAGAGAAGCTCCGGACGCTTGACGGCGTGGACCATGAGTTGACACCGGCTGCCACCGTGATCGCGGACGCGGAAACCGCGATCGCGCTGGCGGGGGTGATGGGAGGTGAGGACAGCGAAGTCGCGCAGAACACCACGGATCTGCTGATCGAGTGCGCTGATTTCGATTCGCGGCACACGAGAAACACTGCGCGGTCGACTGCGCTTTCGACGGACGCTTCCTACCGGTTCGAACGGGGCATCGACGAGACGGGACAGGAAAGCGCCATCCGCCGTTGCGTCGAGTTGATCCTGGCAATTGCCGGGGGAGAAGCAGATCCGAACGGAATCCGGGTCGGAAGCGCTCCTTCATCGGACAGGATCGTGGCGCTGCGGATCTCGAGAATCAGCCGGGTGCTCGGTCTTGATCTTTCGGCCGACGAAGTGACGCGGCTCATCGCCCCGATCGGATTCGACACTCGGCCGGAGACGGACGACTCCGACGTATTGCTCGTGACCGTGCCGGGTTGGAGACGGGACGTCACCGCGGAGGCGGATCTGCTGGAAGAGGTAGCTCGCCGGTTCGGATACGATTCCTTTCCCCGGGAGCCGAGGAGTTTCCGTCCGAGCGCCGTACCGGACTGCGATGATCGGAGCAGGTCAGACGAGGTTCGCAGACTCCTGGTTGCGAGGGGTCTCCACGAGGCGCGAAGCGTGCCTTTCGTGCCGGCGACTCGCTCGGCGGACAGTCGGATCCCGCTTCTCAATCCGCTTTCCGCTGCCGAGGGTTTCTTGCGCACCGATCTCGTGCCCGTACTGCTCGGTCGGGTGGAGCACAACTGGTCAAGGGGTCACAGGGACGTCCGCCTGTTCGAGGTCGGCACCGTGTTCGGTCGGCGCGATGGAGACCGTGCGGATCTGCCCTTAGATGCGACTCCGGAGCAGCGGGACGCGGCGAGCCCGTTTGCGGAAGAGCGCAGGTTCGCGTTTGTGCTCACGGGGTCCCGGGCGCCTGCCCACTGGGGTGCCGAGTCGCCGGACAGCGACATGTGGGACCTGGTCGGACTCGTCGAGGAGCTGGCTGAGGAGTTCGGGCTGGGGACCGTGGAGCCCGCTGTCGAGCCGGGTGTCGAGCCCGAGGAACTCTCGGAACGACCGCTCGGTTTCGAATCGTGGCTGGATGAAGCAGCGATTCGAATCGGGGGGGATGACCGACTGACGGGTGTCGCAGGGCTGGTAAAGGCGACAATGCTCGACGCGCCTCGGTGGTCCGCTCCGGTGTTCGCTGGAGAGTTTCGCCTCGATCCGGTCCGGACGGAGGATCAGCGCGAATATCGGAGCCTTCCGCAGTATCCGGCGGTCTCGCGTGATCTCGCGTTTACGCTGGAGAGATCCGTTCTGGTCGCCGAAGTGGAACGGACAATTCGAGCGGCGGCGCCGCCGCTTCTGACGTCCGTGCGCTTGTTTGACGTGTACGAAGGTGACAAGGTTGAGGAGGGCCGGCGCAGTCTTGCCTGGCGCCTCGTGTTCCGCGCTCCCGATCGTACGCTTACCGATCCGGAAGTGGACGAGGCCGTAGCCGGCATCGTGCACCAATTGGAGGAAGAGCTCGATGTCCGAATCCGCGCCTCCTGACGGAGCAGCCGTCGAGCGAGAGCTCGAAGGTCTGGAGAGAGCTGTAGGGTCACTGCTCGAGGAACTCGCGTCGCTGCGGGAACGGGCGTATGGGGCCGAAGGCCGTTATCGAAAACTCGAAGAGACCCTGCGGAAAGCGAAGGTTGACGGTGGCGATCCGGATTCCCTTGAGCGCCGTCTGCGTGAGTTGGGCGACGAAAATTCGCGTCTCAGGGCGGTTATCGAAGAAGCCAGGGAGCGGGCAGGCCGAATCCGCGGACGATTGCTGGTGATCGAGGACGAGACGGCTGGCTGACTACGATCCGGAGGACGACTTGGAAGAAGGGAAGAGTCCGGTCCGCGTAACGATCTTCGGAGAGGAGTATTCCATTCGTTCCGACAAGGGCGAGGAATACACCGTCGCTTGTGCGCAACATGTCGATGACCTCATCCAGGAGGCGCACGTCCGGGCCAAGGTACCGGAGCCTCACAAGGCAGCGATCCTGGCCGCGATGCAGATTACGGACCAGATGTTTCGCACCAGGGCGGCGAGCCAATCGCAATCGCGAATGCTTGTCGAGCGTCTCGCCGGTTTACGAGCCAGGGTTGATTCTGCCCTCGGGCACGTGGCGGCGGAAGCGGTCGAGCAGGGGATCCTGACCCCCGAGGACTGACCGATTGGACGAGTCGGCGCAGGGTCGCGGTTCCCGGGCGCTCCTTGCGACGAGAGCGGATTTCGGACACCTTCCGATATAGCGTTCAACGGCCTGTGCCGGCGAGGAGTTCGGCCCAGTTTCGGCATAAATTAAAGGTTCGCTGCAGCTTACGTCGCCGTGGACCCTGATGAGCCGGAGGCCGGCGGACCCGCGGGTACCGCCGGCCGTTTTTTGTGCGCATAGACAGGCCGCATGACGGCCGTTCAGCAAATAGATCGATGGAGCCGATAGAATGGAACTGTTCAGCGCCCTGATCCTGGCAGCCGTCGGAGCGATAGTCGGAGCCGTGGTCGGCATCCTCGCCGGTCGGCGAATCGAGGCGCGCCAGGCCGAACTGACACGGGGGACCGCGCAGTCCGAAGCCACGGGGATCCTCGAAGCAGCTGAGCGGGAGGCGGGGACACTCAAACGCTCAGCGGAGCTCGCGGGGAAGGAAGAGGGGTTCCGTCTCCGGGACGAACAGCTTCGTGACGTTGAAGATCGACGGGTGGAACTCGAGCGGCTCGAGAAGAGGATCGGAGAGCGGGAGGAGTCGCTCGAAAAGAAGCTCGACGTCGTAGACCAGCGCCAGGAGCGCGTCGCGTCACGCGAAGAGTCGCTTCTGACGCGGGGAAAAGACCTGGAGACGACCCGCACGGAGCTGGAGCAGGAGAAGTCGGGCGTTCAGCAGCAACTCGAGACTCTCGCCGGCATGACGGCCCAGGAGGCACGCGCCCGGCTGATCGAACGGATTGAAGAGGAAGCCAGGGCCGAGGCTGCGCAGACCGTCCGCGAGATTCGCGAGCAGAGCCGACGCGAGGCGGAGCGCGAGGCGAAGAAGATCATCTCCATGTCCATCCAGCGGATGGCAGTGGACCACTCGTCCGAGATCACCGTGTCCGTAGTGCCTCTTCCCAGCGACGACATGAAGGGCCGGATCATCGGGCGCGAGGGCCGTAATATCCGTTCGTTCGAGCATGCCACGGGCGTGGACGTCGTCGTAGACGACACGCCGGAAGCCGTAATTCTTTCCAGCTTTGATCCGATCCGACGCGAGATCGCGCGGATCGCGATGGAACGCCTCGTATCCGATGGCCGGATTCACCCCGGCCGGATCGAAGAGGTGGTCGAGAAAGCATCCGAGGACGTCAAGGCCGAGATGCAGGAGGCCGCGGAGCAGGTCCTGTACGAGCTCGGGATTCACGGCCTTCACCCACAGCTGGTCGAAGTGCTGGGTAACCTCCGATACCGCACGTCTTACGGACAGAACCAGCTTCAGCATGGCAGGGAGGTCGCACTGCTCGCGGCCAACATGGCGGCGGAGCTGGGGCTGGACGTCGAGATGACGAAGCGCATGGGCCTGCTGCACGATATCGGCAAGGGGCTCACGCACACCCAGGAAGGGAGCCACGTCGAGATCGGCTTCGAGCTCTGCAAGCGCCACGACGAGCCGGACCCGGTGCTGAACGCGATCGTCGCACATCACGGGGAGGAGCCGGCACGCTACCCGGAGACGTTCCTGGTCACGGCTGCCGACGCCATCTCGGGCGCCCGACCAGGCGCCCGTCGGGAGTCGTTCGAGCACTACGTGAAGCGTCTCGAGAAGCTCGAGGAGATTGCCCGATCCTATGCCGGCGTATCGAAGGTGTACGCGATCCAGGCGGGCCGCGAGATCCGGATTCTCGTCATGCCGGAGAAGATCACCGACGAGGAGATGGCGGAGTTGAGCGAACAGACGGCACGCCGGATCGAAGACGAACTGCAATATCCCGGGCAGATCAAGGTCGTCGTCGTGCGCGAGACACGTGCGGTGAATTTCGCCCGCTGAGCGGGAGCCACGAGCAAGCCGTTCGAACAGAAACCACCCGGAGGGATCGATGTCCGCGAAAATCATAGATGGTAATGCAATCGCCGCATCCGTTCGTGCGGAGGTGAAGGTCGAGGCGGATGCGCTGCGCGAGCGGGGGATCGAGCCTTGCCTGGCCGTCATGCTGGTCGGCGACGACCCTGCCTCCAACGTGTACGTCGGTATGAAGGAGAAGAAGTGCGCCGAGGTCGGCATTCGAAACGTCGATGCTCGACTTCCGGCGGACACCTCCCAGGATGAGATCCTGGCGATCCTGGACGAATGGAACGCTGATCCCTCGGTCCACGGGATTCTCGTCCAGCTTCCGCTGCCGGATCAGGTGGACGAGAAGACGGTGACCGAGCGGATCCTGCCGGAGAAGGACGTGGACGGGTTCCACCCGGTCAACGTGGGCCGCATGTCCGGTGGCGACACGAGCGCCTTTCGGCCCTGCACGCCGCACGGTGTCCAGGTCATGCTGAAGCACATCGGCTGGGACCCCTCGGGGAAGCACGCCGTAATCGTGGGAAGGTCGAACATCGTCGGCCGGCCAATGGCGACGATCCTGTCTCAGAAGGAGCCGTGGGCCAACGCCACGGTAACCGTCGCGCACAGCCGCTCGGAGGATCTTCCAGGGATCTGCCGACTCGCGGATCTGCTCGTCGTGGCCGTCGGCCGGCCCGAGTCGGTCACGGGAGACATGATCCGGGAAGGGGCCGTCGTCATCGACGTCGGGGTGAACCGGGTGGACGATCCCACGCGAGAAAAGGGATACCGGCTGGTAGGCGACGTGGCGTTCGACGAGGCGAAGGAGAAGGCCTCGTGGATCACCCCCGTTCCCGGCGGTGTCGGTCCGATGACGATCGCGATGCTCCTCAGGAACACGGTTATCGCCGCTGGCCGGATGGCCGGTTCAGGCTGATCGTCCGCGAGATTGCGGGGACGCCTGAGATGGATTCCGGGCTGACGCCGAATCCCGGCTCCAGCCCGGAGACGGCCGTACCGGTGTCGGAGGTCAACGCGGCCGTCCGGCAGTTCCTTGAACAGAGCTTCGCTCCACTCTGGATTCGCGGCGAGATCGCGAACTGGAGACCGCACCGCACAGGACACCGCTGGTTCAGCCTGCGTGACGACTCCGCCCAGATCCAGGCCGTCATGTGGCGCTCCGATGCCGCCCGGCTTCCGACGGAGCCCGAGGAAGGCATGGAGGTGTTCGCGTTCGGCTCACTCACCCTGTACGAGCCCCGTGGCCAGTACCAGTTCGTCGTCCGCCGGCTCGAGGCGAAGGGCGAGGGGCTGTGGCGCCTCGCGTTCGAGCGTCTGAGGCAGAAACTCGAGGCCGAGGGACTGCTCGATCCCGCCAGGAAGCGACCGCTGCCCCGGGTTCCGATGACTGTCGGAATCGTGACCTCCCGATCCGGGGCGGCGCTGCGTGACATGCTTGTGGTGATCCGTCGTCGAGCCCCGTGGACCCGGGTGCTCGTGTCCGATTGCCGGGTCCAGGGCGAAGGTGCCGCGCTGGAGATCGAGCAGGCGCTCGAGCGGCTGGTAGCTGAGGGATCATCGGATGTGATCGTGCTCACGAGAGGTGGCGGGTCGATCGAAGACCTGTGGGAGTTCAATGACGAATCGCTGGCTCGAGCGATCGCGAACTGTCCGATACCGACGGTGTCTGCCGTGGGACACGAGGTTGACGTCACGATCTCCGACCTGGTGGCGGACGTGCGAGCCCCGACGCCTTCGGCGGCCGCCGAAGGCGTGACCGAGGATGCGGCGGCGCTGAATGTCGAGTTGAGGGCCCGGGCCGGCGCGCTGGTCGAGGGACTCCGCCGCCGGACCCGGACGGAGACGGAGCGGACTCGACGAGCGGCCGCGGCGCTCCTTGACGCCTGGCGACGCCGCATTGCCGAACGGCGGTCGCGGCTTGCGGTGTCGGCCGGACGACTGGATGGCTTGAGTCCGATCGGTGCGTTGCGCAGGGGGTTCGGAGTCGCTCTCGATTCAGATGGCCGTGTGCTGCGCTCCGCACGGGAATTCAGGCCTGGAACGGGCTTCGTCCTGCGCGTAGCTGATGGCCGTATCTCCGCGACGGTCGATTCGATCGAATTCGAGGGGCACCCGCTGCCCGCCAACCCGAGCGACGCCCGAGGGGCGGAGGATGAAGCGACGTGACTGACAGCAGATCCGAGCGGACTGACGGAGTTGAAAATCGTTGCGGATTCGAAGAGCTGATGGGGGAGCTGGACACGATCGTCCAGGAGCTGGATGGTGGCGATGTCGAGCTCGATGAAGCTCTCGCCCTGTTCGAGACCGGAGTGAGCAGGCTCCGTGATGCCGGTAAGCTGCTCGATTACGCACAGGGGAAGGTCGAGGAGCTGATCGCGTCTGCGGAGGGGGAGTTGTCGATCATCGGCTTCGACACCGCCACAGGCACGGACGAGGAGACAGACGACGCGTGAGCTCTACATCCGTATCCGTCGAGCCGGACTTCCTGGGCTCGTGGAGAGACCGGATCGAGACGGCTCTGCTCGAGTTCCTCGACTCGGAACTCGCGGGAGTCCCGGCGGACCAGGTCGAGCCGCTGCGCTACGCCGTGCTCAGCCCGGGGAAGCGCATTCGGCCCCTGCTCCTGATGGCAGCGTATCGAGCCGCCGGAGGCACCTCGAACCGGATCGTGGATCTCGCCTGCAGCGTCGAGCTCGTGCATGCGTACTCGCTCGTGCACGACGACCTGCCGTGCATGGACGACGATGTGCTGCGGCGAGGACGCCCGACCGTGCACGTCCGGTTCGGAGTCGGCCCGGCGGTGATGGTAGGCGCGGTCCTGATGCCGCTCGCGGTACAGGCCATCCTGCGTTCCGCCGGACCCGTGGGCCTCGATGAGCGGACGACCCGCCACCTGATTGCGAGCCTCACATCGGCCTCGGGTGCCACGGGCATGGTGGGGGGTCAGTTGCTGGATCTCAGGGCCGAGGGCCAGCCGGTGGGACGCGAGGAACTGGAGAGAATCCACACGGGAAAGACGGCTCGACTGATCAGCGCATCGGTTGCGATGGGCGGAATCGCGGCCGGAGCCGATGAGACGAAGGTGGAGCGACTCGAGCGTTTCGGGCTTCGCCTCGGGCTGGCATTTCAAGCGATCGACGATATTCTGGACCTGCGGGGAGACACGGAGCAGCTGGGCAAGGAGAGCGGGCGGGACACGGCCCTCCGCAAGGCGACGTACCCGGGCCTGTTTGGTCTGGAGGAAGCGGAGAGCATCAGTCGCGAGCTCGCATCCGCCGCCGCTGCCGAGCTGGCGGAGCTCGAGGAGTCGGCCGAACTGCGGGAGCTGGCCGGGTATATCATCAACAGGAGTCACTGACGTGCGAGTCGGGGTATACGGGCACACGGGGCACGAAACGCTTCCGGACGCTCTCAGAAAGCTCGGCGAATGTGCAGAGGAGCTCGGACTCGAACTCAGTCTGCCTGATGAAATCGCGTCCGTGGTCGACGACAGTGGCGCGTCCGTGCTCGAGGGAGAGCCACTGGGGGACGATCTGGAGGGACTGGACGTCCTCCTCACTCTGGGCGGCGATGGGACGCTTCTTCGTGGCGCGAGGATAGCGGGTCCGCAGAATGTGCCGGTCCTCGGGTGCAACCTCGGACGTCTCGGATTCCTCACCGCGGCTCCGGCCGACCGGCTGGGTGAAGTTCTCCGGCGGTTCCAGGCCGGTGATTACGTGGAAGAGCGGAGGCTGGCGCTCGACGTACAGGTTCTGCGGTCGAATTCCGCCGTGCAGAGCGAGAACGGAGAGGAAGCCGTTGCCGGACGTGCGACTGATCGGCACGAGATGTGGAGCGGCTACGCCCTGAACGACGCGGTTGTTCACAAGGGCGGTTTCGCACGTCTGATCCGCATGCGCGTATGGGTGGACGACGAGGAGATCGGGCAATACAGCGCCGACGGGATCGTGATCGCGACGGCGACCGGTTCCACGGCCTACAGCCTGTCGGCCGGGGGACCGATCCTCGTTCCCCAGATGGACGCGATCGTCGCCAGTCCGATCTGTCCGCACACGCTTGCGGTGCGCCCCGTGGTGATCCCCGCCGAGTCCGTCATCACGATCGAGCTCACGAGCGATGTGGGCGGGATCCTCGTTACCGTGGACGGGCAGCCCGGCGGAACCGTCGGGCCGGGAGACCGGGTCCGAGTGGCTCGTTCTCCGCATTCCGTGCGCCTCATTCGGCTCCCGGAGCACAATTTCTTCCAGGTCCTGCGTCAGAAACTTCGCTGGGGAGACGTCCGCCCGAGTGAACGCTGATGTCGCACTCGTGACGCATCGGAGTCAGGGTCGGGAATGCTGACGGAACTCCGAATCCGCAACTATGCAGTGATCGACGACATCAACGTCGAACTCGGCCCCGGGCTGACTGTCCTCACCGGTGAGACTGGTGCGGGCAAGTCGATCATCGTGGGTGCGCTGTCCCTCCTGCTCGGCGAACGAGCAGCGTCAGACGTGATCAGGGCGGGAGAGGACCGGGCGCTCGTCGAAGGCGTATTCGATCTCCCGGACGATCCGGTGCTCCGGGAGCGCTGCGAAGAGCTGGGGATCGACCTGTCTGACGACTGTCTAATCCTCCGGCGCGAGCTGCAGCGGGAAGGCCGTAACCGCGCGTGGGTGAACGGGTCTCCGGCTACGGCGGGTCTGATCGGTGAGCTTGGTGGTGCGCTGGTCGATCTGCATGGGCAGCACGAGCATCAGGCACTTCTGCGCCCCGCTCCGCAACGACGAATCGTGGATAGATTCGCCGGAGCCGAACGTCTCACGGCGGGTGTGAGGTCTGCATGGGAAGCACTTCGGGCCTCCCGGGTCGAGCTGGAGGAAGTCCGTCGCCGGGTAGCCGAAGCGCGGGAGAACGCGGTCCTCCTGAGGAGGAAGGCAAAAGAGATCGAGACAGCGGAACTCAAGCCGGGCGAGGAAGACTCACTGTCGGCGGAGATCCGACGGCTCGAGCACTCCGAGGAGCTGCTGGCCCTTTCCGGCGAGTTGCACGAGGAGATCTACGGCGGCGAAGGTGCCGTGGTGGACCGTCTCGGTGGTCTGCGGCGAGCGCTGGACTCCCTGCTGCGAATCGACCCCGAGGCGAGTGAGATCGAAGAGCTGTATGAGACGGGTCGGGCGACGCTGGATGAGCTCGGACGGCGGCTTCGCGATTATCGGTTCCGGGTCGAGCACGATCCCGGCCGGATGGCCTCGCTGCGCCAGCGACAGGACCTGCTGTATCGACTGCGTCGGAAGTACGGTGGTACACTGGCGGATGTGGAGGTTGAGGGACGCCGGGCAAGGGCCGAGCTCGATTCGATCGAGACCTCGGCAGATGAGATCGAGCGGCTGGAAGTCGAGGAGCGACACCGCAGAGAGGCCCTGTCTGGACTCGCGAACGGGCTGGGGGCGGCCCGCCGACAGGCCGCGGAGCGGCTCGAGCGGGAGGTGACGGAGCAGTTGCCGGACCTCGGAATGCCGGGTGGCCGGTTTCGCGTCGAGCTGACCTCACTGGACGAGCCGGGCCCGGACGGAGCAGAGACAATCCGGTTCCTGGTCAGCCTGAACCCTGGATTCGAGCCGGGCCCCCTGTCGCGCGTGGCTTCCGGCGGCGAGCTGAGCCGGGTGATGCTTGCCCTCAAGAGCGTGCTGGCTTCGGTGGACGGGGTCCCGAGCCTCGTGTTCGACGAGATCGATGCCGGGATCGGAGGGCGCATCGCTCATCACGTGGCCGGGCGCCTGGGAGAGGTCGCCGGCTCACACCAGGTGTTCGCGATCACGCACCTGGCCCAGATCGCAGCTCGGGCGGACGCGCACCTCCGCGTCGAGAAGGTGGAACAGGCCGGCCGGGCCGCGACCCGCCTGGTCCACCTTGAGGACGAAGCCCGCGTCGAGGAACTCGCTCGGATGCTGGGGGGGGACCCGGAGAGCGACGTGTCGCTGAGACACGCGCGGGAACTGCTCCTTCGGTCCGTTGGAGACGAACCTCAGAACAGTTGAATCGGAATCCGCACGTTGAACGTCATGATGTCGGATGCGGGGGTCTGTCCCCCTCCACCCGCAATCGATCCCTGCCACACGAGCGACATCTCCAGCGGGAAGTTGGCGATCCCTGCCACGTACCGGGGCGTCGTCCGGTAGTAGGCTCCGACCCCCAACCGGTGACGGCTCTGACTCGACTCACTCGCCAGGGGTGAGGGGTCGGGAAGTCCCTCGCCCGTGTACTCGTCGGATCCCTTGCTGCGCCATTTGTACTCGATTCCGAGGGAAATCGTCTCGTTCATTCGGAACCGGGGAGACAACCGGAGCTCGAACACGTCCCCCAGGTTCCGGTTCACGGTCCGTTCCTGGGAAGTGTACGCGAACGGATGATCTGGATCGCGAACCCGCATCACGAGCTCGTCCTCGAGCTGCAGGGTGTATTGCGCGCTGCCCACGATCCACAGCCAGCTCCCCACCTGTGCGTCCTGCCACAGGCCGAACTCCAGGTCGGTCGATCCGTCGCCGATCGGCTGTTGCATGGCGCTCGAGGGAACGAGGTAGGGATCGGCATCGGCGGCCGACAGAGGGATCCTCACCCGCGCTCCCACCGTCGTTCGAAAGCGCACTCCCGAGCCTCGCAGGTCCGGCTCCCGGGTGGCCCGGAAGCGGTCTTCATCTACCTGCGTGATCGGCTCGAACGTGTCGAGCAGAAGAACGCGCAGCCCGATTTCCACCTCTCCTGGAGCCCAGCCGCGAGTCGTGTCGATCAGCGAGTCCACGCCGATCGGTGCGCCCCCGAGGATCCGCTGCAGATCCGAGCTCTGTGCGGAATCCGGGAGCGTCAACGTCGGCAGGCTGAGTCCGAACGCAGTGTACCCGGCGGACATTGCGTCGTAGCTGCCAGTCAGTTGAGCACCGGCAGCTGACGGGGCCGTCGGAAGCAGGTGTTCGCCGTTCACACGCGACTCCATCGCGAGCCCGAACTCCTGTGATTCCTGAAACAACTGCCGCGCGACGGCATCTTGCTCAGGCGTCAGCGTTCCTCCGTCGATAAGGGCGAGGAGGTCGGAGAGAGCCAGGGAGTAGGGGCCGAAGAACGCCTCCGGAACCGGAAACGCGGTGGAGGACGGGATGAAGTTGGCGGTGGTGGAATCGTAGGTGTAGGACGTCTGCGCCATTCCGCGCACGAGAGGGACCATCACATCCACGGCGACGCGGTTGAACAGGCCGAACGACAGCCCGAGCGGAATCCGGCGCATGTCCTTCGTGATCGTGCCGTAATCGAGATCACCCAGCGACACGTCCGAGGCGGAGAGGGAATCGTACCCGAGAGCTGCAGCATCTCGGTTCAGGTCCGCGAGAAGCGGATCCATGCCGGGGAACAACCGTTCAACGATCGGTCCCTCGTATTCCGAGTGAAGCGGTTCGCGGGAGCCGTCGCTCAAGGTCGCGCTTCCGAGCGCGAACTGGTCAGTCCAGATTTCCCAACTGGGAGAGATCTCGATCCACAACGCTCCGTGGTCCGGAATCCGCGCATCCCGATCATTCGCCTGGGCCCGCCCGCTCCCAGGGGAGGCGGCCAGAAGTCCGGCGGTCACGACGAGAACGAGGCCGGACCGGCGTTCGGGGATGGATCGCATCGAATCTCCGGGCGCGTGTAAATGCGGCGTCGGACCCGAATATGCTCCCGGCTCCGAAGCGGGCACAAGTCGGCCGCGGAGCTGTCCGCTGGCCCCTTTCGTGTCTCCACCGCTCTCGATACCATACTGCCGCGTCCGATCCGGTCGGGCGTGACGGCGCCGTGGCCGAGCGGCTAGGCAGGGGCCTGCAAAGCCCCCTACTCCGGTTCGAATCCGGACGGCGCCTCTGGACCGGCCTTGCGGCCATCCCGCATCCGGGAGGCGGGGGCCACTCATCACTCCAGGCCTGGATTCCGACGCGTGAAGCGATTCATCACCCTCGACAACGTGCTGGCCGCGCTGCTGGTGTTCATCCCGGTGGCGATCGTGATGCGCTACGGCATGGGGATGGATGGCACCCCGGTCTTTCTCACTGCCGCGATCTCGATCATCCCGCTCGCGGGATACATGGGGCGCGCCACCGAGAGACTGGCGGAGCACGTCGGCGCGGGCGTGGGCGGACTGCTCAACGCGACGTTCGGCAACGCCGCCGAGTTGATCATCGCCGTCCTCGCCCTGCGGGCCGGCCTGCACGATGTAGTGAAGGCGTCGCTCACGGGCTCGATCATCGGCAACATCCTGCTCGTATTCGGGCTCAGCGCTCTCGTCGGTGGTCTCAAGCATCCCCCGCTCCAGCGATTCAATCGGACCGCTGCCAGCCTCGGCGCCACGATGCTCGTGCTGAGCGCGATCGGGCTGGTGATTCCCGCGATCTTCCATACGCTCGCCGGGGACGGGCACCTGATCGTCGAGCGGAATCTCAGCCTCGATATCTCGATCGTGCTGATGATCACCTACGTCCTCAGCCTGGTATTCAGCCTGCGGACGCATTCTGATCTCTACCTGGGTGCAGCACACGCGGATGATGAGGTGGAATCGCCCGGGCCCGGGAAGAAGGGGGGCAGGGAAGATGCCCTGCGGGCCCTGGGACTGCTCGTTCTCTCCGCCGCCGCCGTGGGGTTCATGTCCGAGATGCTGGTCGGCAGCCTGGAGCAGGCAGCCCACGAGCTCGGAATGACCGAGGTGTTCGTCGGTGTCATTCTGGTGGCCCTGGTCGGCAACGCGGCCGAGCACTCGACGGCGGTGCTCATGGCGCTGAAGAACAAGATGGACCTGTCCGTGAACATCGCCCTCGGATCGTCGATTCAGATCGCGCTGTTCGTGGCACCGCTCATGGTGTTCGCGAGCTATTTCATCGGGCCGGAGCCGATGGATCTGCGATTCACCGGCCTCGAAGTCGTTGCCGTCGTGATGTCGGTCGGGATCATGGCGCTGGTGTCGCAGGACGGAGAGTCTCACTGGATGGAGGGCGTGCAACTGCTCGCCGTGTACGTCATGCTTGGTATCGCCTTCTACTTCCTTCCGGTGTAGGCACGGGGCAACCACTCGCCCGCCGGTCGCGTCTAACGGTCTGGCCGGGTGTGTCGGGGCGTTTCCACCTCCCCGATCCGCTCAGCGGGACGACGGATCCAGGTGTTGTCGTGAGGGAAGGATGATAGACATCGTACATCCTCCCGTAACTCCTTACCCGATCGGTGCAGGCCACCCATGAAGTCGCGCTACATCGTCACTCTGATCGTGCTTGTCCTCGGGGTCGCCGCGATCACGGGGATCTACCTGAGGCTGCAGGAGAACGCGGCCACCGACGGCAGGCCGGACACCGAGAGCAGCGCGGTCGTCGATTCCGCGCTCGAAGCGGCTCGCGGCACCGCCGCGACCTCCGCGTTCGCCACCGGCGTCGCCGTTCCGGTCGAGGGCGGTGTCGCACAGCGAGGCACGTTCGTGATCTGGGCCAGCGCCGAAGGACAGGCGGCCGCCCTGAGGACCGCCCTGCTGGCGGCCGAAGTCACGGGGTCGATCGTCGAAGTCCCGGTGCGCGAGGGCGACTTCGTGCGGGCGGGTCAACTGGTCGCGCGGATCGACCCGAGCGTATACGAGCTGGATCTGAAGGAGGCCGAGGGCGGGCTGGACCAGGCAATGGCCACCTACCACGAGCTCACGCTCGGGGACGAGCGGATCGACGACGAATCCCTGCGAAATGAGCGCCAGGGCCAGGCGAGAGTACGCAGCGGCCTGGCCGGATCCGAAGCTCGGGTGGAAAAAGCGCGCTACGATCTGCGGAAGACCGAGTTCCGGGCGCCGTACGCCGGCCGGGTGGCGAATCTCTCGGTGGATGTCGGGTCCCGGGTCGGGCCCGGGGATTCCGTCGCCACGATCGTCGATGTGTCGAGCGTGGAGGTGGACGTGCAGGTACTGGAGAGCGAGATCGCGGCCGTGGCGCGGGACCGGGAGGCGACGGTGCACTTCACGGCGTTTCCGGGCGAGGAATTCATGGGCGTCGTGGTGTCGATCAATCCGGTCGTGGACCCGATCAGCCACGTGGGCAGGGTGACGGTGCGGCTGCGGAATCCCGAGGCGCGGATCCTTCCCGGGATGCACGCCAACGTCCGCATCGCCGGCGCGCTGTACGAGGACCGCGTCTCCGTTCCCAAGGAATCGATCGTAGAGCGGAGCCGGCGCGAGGTCGTGTTCGTGTTCGAGCCGTCGGAAGAAGGCGGCACCACGGGGCTCGCGAAATGGCGGTACGTGACGACGGGGCTCGAGAACGAAGACTGGGTCGAGATCGTGTCGTCGGACGATACCGACATGGTGCAGGAAGGCGAGATCGTCCTCGTCGGAGGGCATACGACGTTGACCCACGACGCCCGGGTCCGGCTGGCCGTCGTGGATGGTGAGGAGGTGCAGTGAGCCCGTGCGGAGCTCCGGCGGCAGCTGGAGCAGGTCGAGGAGTTGCCCGGTTCCTCTCCAGCATCGTCCTGGTCGGGCTGCTTTCGTCTCCGGCTGCCGCACAGCAGGTCGTGACGCTCGAGGGGGCGCTGGAAATGGCGCTGACCCGCAACCCGTCACTCGAGTCCGCCGAAGCCTCAGCGGCCGCTTCGACCGCCGCCCGGTGGGCCGACTGGGGGGCATTCCTGCCCACGGCCCGGGCCAACGTGTCGCTGTCGCAGACCGACTTCACGAACGTCACGTTTCTCACGCCGGAGGGGTCTCCCAGCATCATCGATCCACCGCTCACGGATGTGTCAAAGGGCAGCAACGCGTCGCTGTCGTTCGGTCTTCAGCTGCTGAACCCGGAGCGGATCGCAGCAGTGAAGGCCGGCGGCGCCCGAAAGGACGCTGCGTATCTGAGGCTCACGGCCGCGCAGCGGACGGTGATCCGCGACGTGAAGATGGCATACTTCGAGGCGCTGAAGCAGACACAGTTGCTGGAAGTGGCGGAACGGCAACTCGTAGCCCGCCACGCCGATCTCGAGGTGACGCAGGACCGATACAGGATCGCAGCCGCCTCGAGAAGCGATCTTCTGGGAGCCGAAATGGATGCCTCGGACGCCGAGCTCCGGGTGCTGCAGGCGGAAGATGGCCTCGGCCAGGCGATCCGGGGACTGCAGGTCGTGATGGCCGATCCGGTCAGCAACGAAGCCGGCCTCGTCACGCTCGTAGACGTGGAAAACGTTCCCGACGCCGACGCGCTGGACGGAGCGTCGCTCGTGCGCGCGGCGCACCAGTCAAATCCGACGCTTGCGGCGTTGCTGAAAGACGAGGCGGCGGCGACGAGCGATCTTTGGGCGGCCCGTGCCTCGTACCTGCCGACGATCGACCTCGGCTTCGTTCTCGGGCGCGGCAAGCAGCTGGGCCGGGATGAGAGCCTGTTCGACTTCCAGCCCGCCAACACGAACTCGACGTTTCAGATCATCGGATCGTGGAGTCTGTTCCAGGGGTTCGAGCGCAAACGTCAGACGGCACTGGCCGACGAGCGGATAACCCGGGCGCGGGCCGACTGGACGGAGGGCACCCTGCAGCTGGACAAGGATGTCAGGGACCTGGTGCAGGAGATCCAGCGACGCGATGCACGACTGGAAATCCTGGAACGCAATCGCAACCTGGCAGACGAGCGACTCGAGCTCGCACGCGAGCAGTATCGGCTGGGGAGCATCCCGTACTTCAACCTCCAGCAGGCGATCGATCGCACGACACAGGCGGAGCAGTTGCTGTTCACGGAGCGCTACGACTACCTGATTCGCTGGGCTCAGCTGGAGGAGAAAGTCGGACCGGCACTCGCGTCCGGTCAGGCGAATGCCTCGGAAGCGCCCTGAGGGCAGGAGAAGGGAATGTCGATCTCCGACCTTTCGATCAGGAGACCTGTCGCGACGTCGATGCTGTATGTCGCGATCGCGGTGGTGGGCGTCGTCTCGTTCCTCCGGCTGCCGATCGACCTGCTCCCCGATGTCTCGTTTCCGACGCTCTCGGTGTGGACGAGCTATCCGGACGCGGGTCCCGCGGAAGTGGAGCGGTTCGTAACCGAGCCCGTCGAGGCCGCCCTGAGCCGGGTTCCCGGCGCCCGGTCGGTCGACTCCCGCTCCCGTGAGGGCCAGTCGCTCGTCCGTCTCCAGTTCTATTGGGGCACGGACATGGAGTTCGCGATGCTCCACGTGCGCGAACGGCTGGACAATCTCGTCGGCGTGGTTCCCGAGAGCGCGGAGCGGCCCGTAATCCTCAACTCGGACCCGACGAACGATCCGATTCTCTCCCTGGCGGTGACTGGAGCTGATCTCGCTGATTTGCGCGATCTGGCGGATGCGGTGTTCAAGCGCCGTCTGGAGCAGCTGGATGGGGTGGCGCTCGCCGCGATCACCGGCGGACCGGTGCGGGAGATCCAGGTGGTCGTAAGGCCGGATCTCCTGCAGGTGAACGATGTGAGTCTGTCCGACGTCACGCAGGCGCTGGACCAGGCGAACTACAGCGCTCCCGGTGGCACGATACGCCGGGGCAGATTCCGCTACAGCCTCCGCACGCTCGGCGAGTTCCAGACCGTCGACGAACTGCTCGACGTCGTGGTCGCGCGGCCGGAAGGTGGTGGCGTGGTCCGGCTGCGGGATGTGGCGACGGTCCAGGAGGGTGAGGCCGAGCGCGAGACGATCGCCCGATTCAACGGGATTCCGGCGATCGGACTGCTGGTCTACAAGGAAGCAGGTTCCAACACGGTGCGTGTGGCGGACAAGGTGGACGACACCCTCGAGCAGCTGCGAGCCGAGTTTCCCGCCGTGACGATCGAAGTCGCCTCCAGCCAGGCCACGTTTATCCGCGATGCGATTTCAAATGTGGTCCAGGCTCTGGCGGTCGGAGGCGTGCTCGCGTTTCTCGTGCTGTTCTTCTTCCTTCGCGACCCCCGATATCCGGTGGCCGTGGGCCTGGCGATCCCGATCTCGGTTCTGGCGGCATTCACGCTGTGCTACCTGTTCGACGTCAGCCTCAACGTGATGTCGCTCGGCGGCCTCGCGCTCGGGGTGGGAATGCTGGTGGACAACTCGATCGTGGTGCTGGAAAACGTGTTCCGGCACCGGGAGGAAGAAGGGCGGGGCCCGCTCGAGTCTGCCTCGATCGGAGCGCGGGAAGTCGCCGGCGCGATCACCGCTTCCACGCTGACGACGATCGCCGTGTTCGGACCGGTGCTGTACGTGAAGGGCGTGGCCGGGGCGCTGTTCGCGGACCTGAGCCTCGCGGTCACGTTCTCGCTGCTCGCCTCCCTGCTCGTCGCCCTCACCCTGCTCCCGGTCCTGGCCGCGAAGTTCGCGGTCGGGGGTGACGTGGAGAAGGAGACGGAGGCCTTTGCTCCCGACGATCTCCTGTCAGGGTCCGGTATCGACGCCAGGACCGATGGCCGTCTGCGACGGACGTTACGTTCGGCGGCACGCGGGGCCCGCTCGCTTCCCCGTCGAATCGCCAGCGTTTTCGGCTGGATCTGGCAGTCGATCGTCCTCACGTTTCGGGACCTGACGCGCGCCATCGGTCGCATACTCGGAAAGCTGACACGTCCGGCGCTCGACGCGTTCGATCGTGGCTTCACGAAGTTCACTACGCGATACGAGGCGACCCTGCGCTCCGCGCTCGACAGAAGGGGACTGGTGCTCGCACTCGCCGGCGCGAGCATCGTCCTGGCGGTCTACCTCGGGTCCACGCTTCCGCTGGGAATGATGCCGGATGTGGACGAGGGCGCGTTCCGGGTGGAGCTGAATCTCCCGGTCGGCACGCCGATCGAGGCCACGGCAGATGCGGCGGCACGGCTCGAGAGTCTGCTGCTCGAGTCCGGGAGTGTGGATGCCGTATTCGCGCGGATCGGGCGTGCGCGGGAGTCAGAACTCGCGACGCGGGAGCTGAGCGGACTCAACAGCGCCGCGCTGGAGGTTCGGATCCGGCCGGGCGGCCCGCCGGTGACGGAAGTCGTGCGCGAGTTCCGGGCGGGGCTGCCCGGCACGGGCATCGACCCGCAGGCCGTGTCGATCGAAACGGGTCGGAGTACCTCACTCGGTCGCGCGTTAGGGGTCTCGGGCGCCGACCTGGCGGTCAAGGTTCGCGGCGATAACCTCGACAGCCTGATCGCCGTGGCGGAACAGGTGGCGGAGCGGCTCGCCACGGTGGAGCGGCTGGCGGACGTCCGGATCGACCTCGAGATCACTCAGCCCGAGCTCGAGATCGAGGTGGACAGAGCGGCGGCGGCACGCTACGGCGTCTCGGTGACCGAGGTGGCCGACGCGATCGAGGCATATCTGCGCGGGGTCGAGACGGATCGACCGTACACGGAGTTCTCCGACAAGATCGACATTCGAGTGTCGCTGCCCGAGGCCGAGCGGGCCCAGCTGTCCGATGTGCTCGCGCTGACCCACCAGGGAGTACCGATCGGTGAACTGGTGCATGTGCGCCAGGGTTACGGGCCCGTGGAGATCAGGCGGGTCGATCAGAGCCGCACCGTCCAGGTTCTGGCGGATGTACGCTTCGGCGGACTCGACGACGCCGTCCGCGAGGCCGAGGCCGCCCTGGCGGACGTGCCGCTGCCACCGTTGACTTCGATGCGAGTCGGCGGCGAGAACGAGGAAATGCGCGAAAGCTTCCGGTCGCTCGGTTTCGCCTTTCTCCTCGCCCTGTTCCTGGTGTTCCTCATCATGGCGGCGAAGTTCGAGTCGCTGATCCAGCCTCTTGTCGTGCTCGTATCGGTTCCGCTGGCTGCGATCGGCGCCGTAGTCGCGCTGTGGATCGCGGGAGCCGGGTTGAACGCTATGAGCGGGATCGGGATGGTGATCCTGATCGGTATCGTGGTCAACGACGCGATCATCAAGGTCGACTTCATCAATCAGAAACGGGCCGAAGGAGCCTCGAAGCGTGACGCGATCCTGGAGGCGGGGCGCCTGCGCCTGCGTCCGATTCTCATGACCACGGTCACCACGGTCCTCGGCCTGCTGCCGCTCGCCGCCGGCTGGGGCGCGGGGGCGGACCTCAGAGCGCCTCTGGCCGTGGCCGTGATCGGCGGGCTGATCTCTGCGACCGTCCTCACGCTGATCGTCGTTCCGGTGGTCTACTCCCTGGTCGTCTCGCCCCGGGAGCCCGTCGGGTCTGCCGTGGAGATCGAGGTGGAGCCGGCGCGATGATCGACCTGTCGATCAACCGGCCGGTCGCCACGGCGGCGATCTATTTCGCGCTCGTGGCACTGGGTGCATACAGCTTCCGGTTGATCCCGGTCGAGCTCCTGCCCGACGTCGACTACCCGCGGCTCACGATCAATGCGTCGTGGGGGGGAGCGTCGCCGGAGGCGATGGAGGCGTTCGTCACATCTCCGCTGGAGTCCGCGGCACAGCAGGTCCGGGGCGTGCGGAAGATCACTTCCACTTCGCGCAGCGACGATCGAGGCACGGGCTCGACATCGGAAATCGACGTGGAGTTCGAGCGCACGGTCCGGATGGACTTCGCCCGGCTGGACCTCAGCGAACGGATCTCAGCGCTGCGGGAGGAGCTGCCGCCCGGCGTGCTGCCGCAGGTTCAGCCGTACGTTCCGCGGGAGTTCTCGGACGAGGAGCAGGCCTTCCTCTCCTACCAGATCCGCGGCCCGTACACGTTCGGCCACCTCGCGGAGCTGGCGGAGGATGAGATTCAGCCGGCTCTCGCTGCCGTCGACGGGGTCGCTTCGGTGACGATCCGTGGAGATGAGCAGCGAGAGGTCGCAATCGAACTGGACGGGAAGAAACTGGAGTCGCTCGGGCTGAGACCGGTGGACGTCGAGGCAAGGATCCGCGAGCTCTCGACCCTCCGTGCTCCGGGTTCACTGGTGCTGTCCGGACGGCAGGTCGCTCTCGCCGTGCGGACGCGGGTGGAGCGGGTCTCGGAGCTCGAGGATCTAGTCCTGCTCCAGCGTCCGGAAGGGCCGGTCCGACTGCGGGATGTGGGGACGGTGCGGGAGACGACCGCGGACCCGCTGATGTATTACCGGATCGACGGCCTCCCGACGATCTCGCTCATCATCTCCCGAGAGTCGGGAACCAATGCGGTGCGGGTGGCGGAGCAGGTCAAAGCGGAGATCGAACCGCTCCAGGACAAGATGCCACCGGGAGTCGTGATCGAGCTGGATGTGGATGAGAGCGAGGAGATCCACAAGCAGCTGACGGACCTCCGCCTGAGGGCGATGATGGCGGCGGTCGTGATCCTGCTCGTGCTGATGCTGTTCCTCCGTTCGCTGGAAGCCGTGCTGGTCGTATTCGCCACGATCGCGTTCAGCGTTCTCATCGCAGTGAACCTGCTGTACGTGGGCGGATTCTCGCTCAATGTGCTCACGCTCGCCGGGCTTGCGTGGGGCTTCGGGTTGATCGTGGACAACGGGATCGTGGTGCTCGAGAACGTGGAGCGACACAGCCACCTCGAGTCCGATCCGAAGAAGGCGGCGAGCGCCGGGGCGCACCAGGTCATGCTGCCCGTGATCGCGGCGACCGCTACGACGGCGATCGTGCTGGTGCCGTTCCTGTTCCTGCAGGGAGAGCTGCGGATCTACTACCTGCCGCTCGCCTGGGCTGTCGCGTTCGCGATCCTCGCGAGCCTGTTCGTCGCCTTTACCTTCGTTCCCACCATGGCGAGCCGCATCCACCACTGGAGAGGCCGCGTGGTGGGCGTGCCGCCCGAGGATGACGTGCTGGCGGCGGAAGGTGGTGGGGAAGGGAGCAGGAAGCGCGAGCCCGTCTACATCCGCGTGTATCGCAGCGTCCTCGGGTTCGGGCTCGACCATCCGTTCATCGTGCTCTTCGTGTGCGTCGCAGCCCTCGCCGGAAGCGCCTCCCTGTTCGACAAGCACGTAACCCGAGGTGTCAGGTGGGCTTCGTTCTGGGGCCAGCGAACCTACATCGACGTCAACATCAGGTTTCCGCGCGGAGCGGGACTCGATCGCACGGACGAGCTCGTGCGGTCGTTCGAAGCGAAGATCAGAACGCTGCCGGAAGTAGAGCGCTATGAGACGATCGTGCTTCCGCAGTACGCCAACATCCGGGTGACGTTTCCGGAAGCGCTCGAGTCCACGCAGGTGCCCGTGGCGATCAAGGAACAGATGGTGGCGTACAGCTACCAGTTCTCAGGCCCGGAAGTCCGCGTGTACGGATTCGGGCCCAGCTTCTACGGGGGAGGAGGGTCACCGCCCAACTACTCCTTGAAAATCCTCGGATATAACTATCTGGAGGTGCAGGCGATCGCCGACGACGTGGCCGAGCGGCTGAAGCGATTCAGCCGGATCCAGGATGTCGATCCAAATGCCAGCGGACGGTGGTTCGAGCGTGACAAGGAGTTCGAGTACTTTCTCACCGTAGATCGGGAAGCGTTGGGAGGACACGATCTTACGGTAGAGGAACTCCTGGGGTTCGTGAGTGCGAACCTGCCCGGCGATCGCCCCCGGTACCAGGTGATCCGGATCGCCGGCGAAGAGCTTCCGTTCACCGTGAAGCTGGCGGGCTATGACGAGTTCGACCTGCTCGCCATGAGCCAGCTCCGGGTACCGTCGCGCGGGGGAGAGGACGTGCGGCTGGCCGACGTCGCTGAGCTCGACAAGCGCGATGTGCTGTCGCGGATTCTGCGGGAAGACCAGCAGTACCAGCGGACCGTGGCCTGGGAGTTCCGGGGACCGCGCAAGCTGGGCGACTTGATCCGGGACGCGGTCGTCGATGCGACCAGCCTGCCTCCCGGGTTCAAGATCGACGCTGAAGACGACTGGCGGTGGAGCGAGGAGGAGCAGACCCAGGTCTATTTCGCGCTCGCCTTCGCGGTCCTGCTGATCTACATGGTCACGGCCGGGCTGTTCGAGTCGCTCGCGGCGCCGTTCGTCGTCCTGCTCACGCTGCCGCTGGCCCTGATCGGCGTATTTCTGATCTTCTTTTATACCGATGCGACGTTCACCCGAACGGCGTACATCGGCACGATCATGATGGCCGGGATCGTGGTGAATAACGCGATCCTGATCGTCTACCACATCGGGGAGCTTCGGCGGACGCTCCCCACCCGCGCTGCGATCCTCCAGGGAACGCTCGAGCGCGTGCGCCCCATCCTGATGACCACGTTCACGACGGTCTTCGGGCTGTTACCGCTCGTCCTGTTCGCCGAGTCCCAGGACGAGAACATCTGGAACTCCCTCGCGCTGGCGACGATCGGCGGCTTGATCTCGAGCACACTGTTCGTGCTCGTGGCCATCCCGGTCGCGTACCGCTACGTGGTGGCCCGGCGCTCCTGAGCGGCGGGTTGTCAAAGGCGGAATGCCGGCTGCGGGCCGGAGCCGGCGCGGGGGCACTGACAGGGAGGGCGCATGTCGTTTGATCATCGTCCGCTCCGGGCGCGCCCGGGGCGAACCCCGCAGTGCATTCGTTCACGCTTTGTATCCGGCTGTCTTGCGGTCATGTCGGCGGTTGCCGCCGCGGGCTGTGGCGACGGTCAGTCGGTCGGCTCATCCGACGCCGATGCCGGGTCACCTGGTGCCGATTCCGCCGGAGTCCCGGTCGTACGCAACCCGGTGTTTGACCCGGAGGCTCCCACTGCCTGGCGGGTGGGAGAAGAGCTGCGTGTCGGGTCCGTAGACGGCGAGCTGGCGTTCGGCCGTGTGTCCGACGTGGCGCCGCGGTCCGCCGGTGGGATGTGGGTGCTCGACGGACAGAGCCGCACCGTGTTCGGATTCGACGAGTCCGGTACGCTGGTCCTCACCTTCGGTCGAAAGGGCGAAGGGCCGGGAGAACTCCGGAATCCGTCGCGTGTCATCGAAACGACGGATGGCCGGATCGCGATCACGGAGGCGTTTCCTCCCGTCCTGCACTGGTTCGAGGCCGACGGGCGCTTTCTGGAGACGGTCCGTGTGGATGCGTCCCGCAACGAGGCAGGGACGAGATCGTTGCCGGTTCTGGCCGAGTGGTGGGTTGGTCCGGACGGAACTCCGTTCGCGGACGTGTTCGCGGTTCCGATGCCGGGGGGAGAACCGAGAGTCCGTCATTCCATAATTCGACTCGGTGGCGAGGGCCCGAGCGCCGGAGTTCCGGACACGCTGGTACGCTGGTCGGTCCGGGCGCCTCCGACGGACCCGACGGCCGATGTGGAGATCGTCGCCACGAAGCCACAGTGGTCGGTCGGGCCGGGCCCCGTGATCTGGTGGACGCCCGGTTCTCCGTATGAGTTGCGCTCGTACGGGCCCGGAGGGGAATTGCTGGCTATCGCTCGCCTGCCTCGCGAGGCGACCCCCGTCACTCGCGGACTGAAGGCCGCGATCGAGTCTGATCTGCGCCGATCATACATGGACGGCGTCGCGGCGGGGGTTGCAGCGCTGGACGCCGTGCTCGAGCGGGCAAGCTGGCCGGACGCGCTGCCGCACCTGGCCTCGATCTGGGTATCGACTCCCGGGGGACGGGTATTCGCGGCGCCATTCACCAGCGGCATGTTCAATGAGCGTCCGTCGCTGTTGATCGATGTATTTGAGCGGGATGGGCGGTACTCCGGGAGCCTGACTCTGCCGGCCGGCTTTTCGCCCCGCAGGTTCGCTGATGGCGCCGTGTTCGGCGTAACCACCGATGAACTCGGCGTCACCTACGCCGTACGCTACCGAATCGAGGAGTCGGAGTGAGTCCGGCTATTCCGCGAAGCTCTCGTCGATCCGCTCGATGTAGTCGAGCGCGGAAAGCTTCTCGAGAACTACGCGCCACCCGGGCTGGTGAGATTCGCCGACGCACAGGGTCTGGCCGTCGCCGCACCCGATCCGTCCCGGGGATTCGGAGTAGAAACGAACGGAGGAATCTATCTCTCGGACCTGCCGGGCACTGGCGCTGTCGGACGGAATGCAGAATTCGTACATCAGGGAGCGAAGCCCGTTCGGCGGGCCGACGAGGCCGTCGTCGTTCAGGCGATCGAGATCGAACGTGACTTTCGACAATGCTGGTACCTCGGGGTGGGGGACGGCGTCCGCGGTAGAGTCGGCACCGCTCCCGCACCCGCTCAACCCGACGGAGAAACAGACGCATGCGCTCAGGATCGAGGTGGAAACTCGCAAGTAACGGCCTCTGGTGTGCCCTTTCATCCTGCCTGCTGATTGCCGCGTTGCTCGCGGCGTGTGGTAGTGACTCCGCCAAAGTTCGTGGTCCGGACGCGGAGGAGGCAACCCTGTCGAGCGCCGTAGCAGACACGCTGGAGGGGCTGCTGCGAGTCGGCGAAAATGGCCTCACCTTCCAGACCTGCGGTTCGGGACAGGAGGCGTGGGTGATCGAGTCTCCCGGCGCGGATCTGCGGGTCGCGGCCGAGGGACTCAGCGTGGACGCGGGCGCGCCAGTGTTCGCGCGACTCGTCGGCGGGGTCGTAGCTCCGCCGGACGCAGTTCCAGGCTCCGGGTACGCCAGCGCGATCGCGGTCCGGCAATGGGTGTACCTGGCCGAGGACACGTCCGGGTGCCCCGGGGCACAGGTTGAGGCCGTGGAGGGCGCCAGGCCCGCGGGAGAAGGGGAGGAGATGCCCGTTCTTCCCGCCGGCGTCATACTCAGGGCGCTGGGGAACGAACCGTTCTGGCACGTGGACGTCGGGGCGGACGTCGTGCGAATCGGGCGCCTCGGGTTCGACGATCTGGAGTTCCCGACGGGCGGCCCGGTGTCGGAAAATGGAACGCGGAGATGGTCCGGTGACGCCGACGGGCATCGGTTCGAACTGGTGGTCGAGGAGCAGCGGTGTGCCGATACGATGATCGATCGGACGTACCCGTTCACGGCACTGCTCACGCTCGACGGGCAGGAGCTGAGCGGGTGTGCGCTGGAGCCGCCTGGCGGGCCCTGATCGAAGGGCCTTGGCCGCGGCGTTGCGTTAACGACTGGCTGGACTAGCTTGCAGGCCCACTTGCCGGAGTGGCGGAACTGGCAGACGCGCCGGACTCAAAATCCGGTGGGAGCAATCCCTTGAGGGTTCAAATCCCTCCTCCGGCATAACGGTAGCGGGTTGTTCGCCTGCGACGCAGGCTCAATGAGCCTCGCTTTGCTCGGCACGGCTTCGCAGGCTCCGCCTGCTCAGTGTCGCGATGCTGCGCACCGCGACTGCGAGTCCCTCCTCCGGCATGACGACCACAACAAGAAAGGCCCCGCCAGTTCGACGGAGCCTGTCCCTGCATACTTTTCGGACAATTCTCAGAACGAAGAGATCTTCTGGCCAAGGAGGTGCCGGACCCGGTAGCCGGACTGGATCCAGGCCAGGCTTACCACGCTGAGAATAAGCAGGGGCATCTGGTGCCCGATTCCGACGGCGATCAATTCGGCGGACAGGATGTTGAACGCAAGTGCGGTTCCCGTACTCATTCCACCCACTCCTCACCCCCCCCGGGCAGTTAAAGACAAACTCAATTCAGAACCTCTGTTGCCACTCTCATCCGGAACGGGATCGAGTGTCAAGTGAGTCACTCCCGTTCTCTCATACTCGGAGCGGATCTCTATGTGTCACGAATCCACGTTTCCGCGCGTTCTATCATCGGGTGGTCTGGTTACGGTGTTGAGCTGGCGCCGTCGGTGTACCCGGGTCGCTCGCCCCATCTCCTGATCGAAGTGGGCGTCCGATGCGCTCCCATTCGGTGACTCCGGTCTCCGGGTGGGGGCGCAGGACATTTCGACCTCCCGGCATCCGCTCTGCACCCGGTGACGCATCTGGCTTTCTCCGGTTGACTTCGGCGGACTATCGAATATCTTCTCGTGCCAGATTCGCCATGCTCGGCTAAAGGGGAGTGACGACCAGACCTCCGGCACGTCCGGAGGCTCATTATTTCAGGGTCTGTCCAGCGCAGTGTGTGCCCCCCATGACGAGTCTGTCGGCCGCCGGCCGCCGTGCGGGAACGGGATCGATCGGGTCGCGAATGCGATCGGTGGATTACGCTCTCAGGATCATAAGCAGGAGATGGACTTCGATGTCGCGTCTGCAGGGAATCGTGAAGTGGTTCAACAACGAGAAGGGTTTCGGGTTCGTTTCGTTCGACGATGGTGCGCGTGACGCCTTCGTCCACTTTTCCGAAATCCAGTCCGAGGGCTTCCGCACGCTGGAGGAGGGCGACCAGGTCGAGTTCGACCTCGCCGAGGAAGGCCGTGGTCCCAAGGCCAAGAACGTCGTGAAGATCGTCTGATCTGACCGGTCGGACGGCTGCGATACAGAAGGGGAGGCTCCGCTCTGCGGGGTCTCCCCTTCGTACGTCCGGGATCTACACGTGGCTGTCGAAGGCGTAGGTTACGGTATGAACGGAATGGTGCGACCGAATCCCATCTGCCCGCTGGCTCTGACGGGCCTTGCAGTACCGCTGCTGCTGCTGGTCGCCTGCGGCCCGGACGAAGACTCGGCCCGGGCCACGGATGTGCCGACCGTAGCAGTGTCGGTTCTCCCCATCGCGGGTATCGTGGACCGACTGCTGCCACCCGGCGCTGCAGAGTTGCGGGTACTGGTCCCGACGGGCGCCTCTCCGCATTCGTTCGAACCGGGAATGGGGCAGCTCGCACTGATTCAACGCGCGGATCTCGTGCTCGAAGTCGGGCACCCGGCCTTCGCATGGGAAAAGAACTGGCTGGACGGTCTGCTGGCCGGCACCCGGGCTGTCCGCATTCCTTTGTCCGCCGGGTGTGTGTGGCTCGAAGACGACCCGCACGTATGGCTCGACCCGGAATGCCTGCAGATTCTCTCTGTGCGGACGGCTGATGCTCTCGTCGAGCTGTTTCCGGAGCACTCGACGGAGATCCGAATTCGGCTCGAGGCGCTCCGACGGGAGATCACGGTGGTAGACGATTCAATGCGAGAGTTGCTGGCGGATCGGCGTGGGGCAGCGTTTCTCGCCCAGCACGCCGCCTGGGGGTACTTCGCGCGGGCGTACGGCCTCGAGCAGATCGCGATCCTCTCACATGGAACTGGTGACAGCGGTGCTGCCCGCCTGGCGAGCGTCATCGATCGGGCCCGGGCCGCGGGAATCCGGACCGTGTTCGTTCAACCGCAGTTCAGCACGGATGCCGCCCGCATGGTGGCAGGTGAGATCGGAGCCGGGATCAGGCCACTGGACCCGCTGCTCAGAGACCCGCTCGAGGCACTGCGCGAGACGACCGAAGCGGTGCTGGAGGCGACGGCTCCGTGAGCGCCCACGGCACGCCGGCAATCGAAATCCGTGGCGTCGACGTCCGGTTCGGCGCGACAGCTGCTCTCGAAGCGATCGACCTTACCGTGGCGGAAGGCGACTATCTCGGGATCATCGGTCCCAATGCCGGCGGCAAGACCACGCTGCTCAAGGTCATGCTCGGTCTGATCGAGCCCGACCGAGGGGAAGTCCGGGTATTCGGCCAGCCGCCGCGAGAAGCACGGGGTCTGATCGGGTACGTGCCCCAGTATGCCCGGTTCGACAGCGACTTTCCGATCAGTGTGGCCGAAACGGTCGGCATGGGCCGGCTTGGACCTCGCACCCGAGCCGCGTCTCGCGCCCGCGACCGGGAAGCGGTGCGACAGGCCCTGGACACCGTGGAACTGTCTGACGTGGCGGATGTGCGAGTGGGCCGTCTGTCGGGCGGACAGATTCAGCGGGCCCTGATCGCCCGGGCGCTCGCATCGGAGCCGAGGGTCCTGCTTCTCGATGAGCCGACGGCGAGTCTCGACACGCACATCGGACGATCGGTATACGATCTGCTCGGCCGACTGGCGGACGAAATTCCGATCGTCCTGGTGTCGCATGATATCGGAGTCATCTCGCGGAAAGTGCGTACGATCGCCTGCCTCAACGTCCGTCTCCACTACCACCATTCCCGGGAGCTGACTCCCGAGATGGTGGAAGCAGCGTACGGCTGCCCGGTAGATCTGGTCGCGCACGGAGTGCCCCACCGGGTGTTCGAGTCGCACGAGGACGGACGGTGATCGGCGAGGCGCTGTCGTATCCGTTCTTCCAGCGGGCACTGGCCGCCGGGATTCTCGCCGCAGTCGCCTGCGGCATCATGGGCACGTTCGTGGTCGTCCGCCGGATCGCCTCGATCTCGGGCGGGTTGTCTCACGCGGCATTCGGAGGCGTGGGTCTCGGGTATCTGCTCGGCTTCGAGCCGATGCTCGGGGCGCTCGGGTTCGGGGTCCTCTCGGCGCTGGGCATCGGCGCGGCCGAACTCAAGCTCCGGCAGGGACTGGACACGTTGATCGCGATGGTCTGGGCTGTCGGCATGGCACTCGGAATCCTGTTCGTCTCCCTTGCGCCCGGGCAGGCCCCTGACCTTCTCGGGTACCTGTTCGGTAACATCCTGCTGGTGAGTCCGGGGTACGTGGCTCTCGTGGCCCTGCTCGACCTGGTGATCGTGGGAACGGTGCTGCTCCTGTTCCGGCGACTGCGGGCGGTGACGTTCGACGAGGAATTCGCCTGGGTAGTCGGTGTCCCTGTCGGGGCGTTGTTCCTGTTACTCCTCACGCTCGTGGCGCTTACCGTGGTCGTGCTGATCCGAGTCGTCGGAGTGATCCTGGTGATCGCCCTGCTGACGATTCCGGCCGCGGTCGCCCGTCACTGGACCGATCGACTCTCCCGGATGATGGTTCTCGCGGTGCTCACCGGAGCCGTGTCGATCGCCGCCGGGCTGTTCCTCACATTCGGGCTGTCGTCGGAATTCGGAATCGATCTTCCGACGGGTCCGTCGATCATCCTACTGGCCGCTGCGGTGTACGGGGTCTCCGCCGTGGCACGGTCTCTCACCGGTCGGCTCCGCGGTTCCTGACAGCGCCTGAAACTCCCTCACAGGTCGGAGCGTAGAACAGAACGAGGGCCCGGGGGCGGCCGCCGGTGCGGGGCGGTTGGTCGGGGACGGGGGGCGAGCCGCCGACCGGACCTTCGATGACGGGTCGCTGCATCCAGGGGACGCGGTGGATCCGGATCGGAACGGACCAGGGGGGACGTGCTCGATGAAGAGGAAGACGAAGATCTGGTTGGGTGTGCTGGGTGGTGCTGCACTTGTCGGGGGGGGCGGAGCCGTCATGGCCTTGCGTGGGAACGACGGCAGCTCGGAGCACCGCACGGTCGAAGTCACGCGCGATTCGCTGGTCCAGAAGGCGCTGGCGGTAGGCAGCATCGAACCGGACGTGGAGATCGCGGTGAAGTCGCAGATCTCCGGTGTGGTCCGCAAGCTGTTCGTCGAGGAGGGAGAGTTCGTCAAGTCGGGCGAGCCCCTGCTGGAAGTCGCGCCGAACCCCACTCCGATCGAGCTGGCCGACTCCAAGCGCCAGGTCGAGCTGCGCGAGATCGAGTTCGAGAACGTCTCGAAGGATGTAATTCGCAAACGTGAGCTGCGCAGCCGCGAATTCATCACGCAGGAAGAGCTCGAGCGAGCCGAGCGCGATTACGACCGGTCGCGGGTCCAGGTCCAGATGGCGAAGGAGCGGGTGGCACTGCTCGAGAAGGGCAGCGTCCAGATCGGAAACCGGATAATCGAAGGCGTGATCCGGTCCCCGATCGATGGATTCGTGCTCGAGGCGCTTGTGGAGCAGGGTGACCCGGTAGTTCCGCTGTCGAATTTCCAGGCGGGAACCGTCCTCATCACGATGGCGGCGATGAGTGATCTGCTGTTCCGCGGCACGGTAGACGAGATCGATGTCGGAAAGCTGACCGAAGGGATGCCGGCGGCGATCAAGATCGGCGCTCTGCCGGATGCGAAAGTCGAGGGTATCGTGTACTCGATCTCGCTCAAGGCGCGGACCGAGGACAACGCCACGGTGTTTCCGATCGAGATCACCCTCACGGAAATCCACGGGGTGAAACTGCGGGCCGGCTACTCGGCCAACGCGGACATCATCATCGAGCGTCGGTCTGACGTGCTGGTGATCCCCGAGCGCGTCGTCCGGTTCGAGGACGGCACCGCTCGCGTGACCGTGCTGCAACCCGACGGCACTACGGCCGAACGCGAGATCGAGACAGGCCTGAGTGATGCGATCCAGGTCGAGGTGATCGAAGGGCTGGAGGAAGGCGACAGGATAGTCGAGCCGCCCCCGCGCGAGATCACCTGAGCCCGGCCGGAGTCGATCAATGGGCCGCTTTCGAACCGTCGTGTCGGAATTCTGGAATGACATCCGGGCGCAGAAGCTCCGGACATCGCTGACGATCCTCGGGGTCACCTGGGGAACGGTGGCGGTCATCGTGCTTCTGGCGTTCGGCACCGGCCTGGAGCGTGCCACCCTGAAACGATTTCACGGTCTCGGCGACCGGGTCGTGATGCTGTTTGGCGGCACGACCACCAAGCCATTCCAGGGGTTTCCCGACGGTCGCGGAATTCGGCTCACGGCGGATGACGCGGTCATCCTGAAGCAACAGATCCCCGAGATCCAGCGGATCAGCCCCGAGTTCAGCCGGCGCGGTACGCCCGTACGCAACGGGCGGGCGATCATGAATCCCAACATTACCGGAGCATGGCCCGAATACACGTTCATGCGGAACGTGATTCCGGATGTCGGCGGCCGGTTCCTCAACGACGAGGACCAGGCGAAGCGCAGACGGGTCGCGGTGCTGGGCAACCGGGTTCGCGACATGCTGTTCGAGGGAGAGGAGGAAGACGTCGTGGGGCGGCAGATCCTGATCGGTGCGACGCCGTTTACGATCATCGGAGTGATGAAGCCGAAGAACCAGAGCTCTTCGTACAACTCGCGAGACCGGGACCGGGTGTTCATTCCGGCGAGCACGCACCGGGCGATGTTCGGCGATCTTTACGTGAGCAACCTGGTCTACCAGACCGCGAATCCGGAGGACTCTCAGCGGGCAGAGGAGCAGGTCTACAAGATCCTCGGCGGAAAGTACCGCTTCGATCCGACTGACGAGGATGCGCTCGGAGTGTGGGACACGACCGAATTCGAGAAGATGTTCAGCTACCTGTTCCTCGCGTTCAACGCGTTCTTCGCGATCGTCGGCAGCTTCACGCTCAGCGTGGGCGGAATCGGCGTGGCCAACATCATGTACATCGTGGTGAAGGAGCGCACGAAGGAGATCGGTATCAAGCGTTCGGTGGGAGCGAAGAAAGCCGACATTCTGCGGCAGTTTTTTCTCGAGAGCACGAGCATCGTGCTGTTCGGGGCAGTGTTGGGGTTCATCCTGTCGCTGGGCGTCGTGCGACTCGTGCGATTCGGTGACATGGAGGAGTTCATCGGTGTGCCGGTGATCTCTCCGACCGTCGCGATCATCACGGTGTCGCTGCTTGGAGTGATCGCGGTGTTTGCCGGCTGGTTTCCCGCTCGCAAGGCGGCAAACCTGGATCCGGTCGAGTGCCTGAGGCAGTAGGAGGGCGGGGAGGATGTGGAAGATCCTGCTGGAGGAGTTTTTCGGAGATCTTCGCACGCAGAAGACTCGGACATTTCTCACGATGTTTTCGATCACGTGGGGAACGGTCGCCATCGTGCTGCTGCTCGCGTTCGGCGAAGGCCTGAAGCACCAGATCAGCACCGGATTGCTGAATGCCGGTGAGAAGATCTTCATGACCTTCGGTGGCGAGACCAGCAAGGAATTCGAGGGCCTGCCGCGCGGGCGCAGGATCAGGCTCACCGAGGAAGACATGGATCTCGTGGTCCGCTCGGTTGAGGACGTGGATATGGCGAGCCCGTCCTACGGCAGATGGGGCGTCACCCTGTCGTACGGAGACGTGAAGACCACTACGTACATGGAAGGTGTCCACCCGCCGTTTTCCGAATTGCGCAAGATGTTTCCCAGGACGGGCGGGCGGTTCATCCACGAGCAGGATGTGAAGGAACGCCGGCGGGTGCTGTTTCTGGGTGACTCGATCGCCTACCGGCTGTTCGGCGATGAGGACCCGGTCGGGAAGACGCTCGACCTGGACGGTCTTCCGTATATCGTGATCGGCGTCATGCAGGGCAAGTTCCAGGACAGCATGAACAACGGTCCGGACGAGGAGCGGGCGATCATTCCGGCCTCGACTTTCAAGGCCGTGTATGGCTATCGCTACGTGAACCACATCCTGTTCCACCCGCGAAGCAAGGAGAGAGCCCCGCGGACAAAGGCGGAGATCTTCGAGGTCCTCGGGGCGAAGCACCGTTTTGACCCGACCGACGAACGCGCTTTACCGATGTGGGACTTCATCGAGAGCGAACAGGAGACGAAGAAGATCGGCACGGGTATCCAGATCTTTCTCGGGATGGTCGGCCTGTTTACGCTGCTCGTGGCAGGTGTCGGAATCGCGAATATCATGTACGTGGTGGTGAAGGAGCGCACGCACGAGATCGGTGTGAAGCTGGCAGTCGGGGCGCGGAAAGCCCATATCAGGCGTCAGTTCGTGTTCGAGGCTCTGCTCGTGTCGCTGTTCGGCGGACTGATCGGACTCGGCGTGTCGGTCGGCATCGTGACACTCGTGAACATGATCCCGACCGAAGGGAACCCCGCGATGAACTATATCGCGAACCCGACGTTGTCATGGCCGATCACCCTTGGCTGCATGTCGATCCTGATGTTGATCGGTCTCGCCGCGGGCTATCTGCCGGCTCGTCGGGCCGCGAGCATCGATCCAGTGGAGTCGTTGCGCTACGAATAAACCGCCCGCGGGTCCCGACGATCCGCGGCCAGTGCCCGGGAGGGTGAGGAGGGGAAGTGGAGGAATTCTTCATTGCGCTGGTACCTATAACGATGTTCCTGACGATTGGCGGGGTCCTCGTGCTGCGTCCGCTGACGAAGCGGCTCGGATTGCTGATAGAAGCATCGGCGAAATCGCGAGGCACGAACGCCGACGAACAACTGCAGATCGAGCACCTCCGGCTGATGATCGACACACAGAACCTGAAGCTCGAGCAGCTGGAGCAGAAGCTCTCGTTCACCGAGTCGCTGCTGGAGTCGCGGACCTCGGCCTGGCTCGCCTCCAGGCCCGGTGTCGCCCCGCGCGAGCTGTCCTGAGGCGTTCAGGGGGAGATGAAGTACTGCAACCCTGCGTAGAGAGTGAATGCGGATCCCTGCAACGCACTGTCAGGGAGGGTGTCTGAGACGGGTGTGCCATCATCGACCCAGTGCCCGTCGATCTGGTAGTCGCTCATGAACAACCAGTCAAAGCCGCCGCCCACGTCGGCCGCAAGCTTCTTCGACAGGGGAATCTCGACTCCGAGTCCCGCTCCGACCTCGAATCCGCTCCGCGTACGAGTTCCCACGATCTCCCTGCCACATCTGGGAAAGCCGCACGGTTGGTCGTCGGAGAGCCGAGTCCAGCCCAGGCGAAGGCTGGCGTACGGCACCATTTTCGACTCCAGGTCGACGAATTTCCACGTGCCGAACCCGAACAGGCTCAGCTTGCCGAGGGTTCCGTCGGCGTAGTCGAATCCCATCCACGAATACGCGCCGCCCGCGCCGATCTGGACCGGAGTATCTCCGAAGTCGTAGAATGCCGTGCCCTGCAGGCGGAGGCCTCCGCTGATGCTGTCGCCGACCTCACCGCCGAGGAAGGTGTAGCCACCTGTGAAACCGAGGCCGAACCCTGAGTGTGTCAGGTCATCGGAGCCGGGAAAACGCTGGGCGAAACCGGTGCTTGCCACGCAGATGACGGCCACCACCGTAAGTGTGATCAACCGCCTGGCTCGCATCGCTCGACTCCTTGATAGGGAGAACCGGCTTCAACGTCGGGCCCGACAGCGAGACTCGCGCCGCTGGTCGTCGATGTCAACTGGACTGGAGGTGCTTGCCGCTCCGCCTTGTAGCACCGAGTTTCGCATCTGGCCCTTTGTGGAGACTTACCCGGCCGCTGTCCCGGGGAGCCTCCAGGCGACACGCGCCTTCTCGAAGTGGAGTCATGGACGAAGAACCGCGGGACGACGAAGACAGGAAACCGATCTGGCAGGCGTCCGGGGAGGAACGACAGATCGATGCCGATGCATACCACATCTGGACTCCTCGTCCGGTGGTTCGAAGCGTGTTCTGGAGGCCGGACCCCGAGCCGCCGCGCGATGCCGTTTCCGGCTCCTACGAAGTGTTCCTGGACCAGCGGGCTTTCGTCGGTATGCACGAGCACGTCTGGAAAGCCGACCCGGGCCAGAGCCGGTTCGGGTACCTTATCGGAGACCTGTGCGAAGATCCGGCGGCCAGTCGCAGGTTCGTGATCATCAGGGCCGCAGTTCCGTCCCGCTTCCCGTTCCAGGAGTCCGGACCCGAGCAGATCGCCGCGGAAGCATCCGTCGCCCTGCAGCTCGAGGTGGAGCGCCGCCGCGGAGTGCTCGTCGGATGGTATCACTCGCACCCTTCTGGAGATGCCGTGCTGTCGCCGGAGGACGTGGCGACGCACGATCGCCTGTTTGCCGATCCGTGGCAGGTCGCGTTCCTGTTCATCTCTGATCCGCGTGCTCCTGCCGGGGCTTGTTTCCGGCGGACGCCGGACGGGTTCGACGGGGAGTTGCGTCTCCCGTTCTACGAAATGGTGTCCAACGAGTCACTCCTGGCGAAGGGGGTCAGACGGTCTCGAGTCGATTGGGAGAACGTCTCGACGCTGGACGGGATTCGATCGGAACCACCTCCGCGTCCTGAACCTCAGCCACTACCAGATCCGCAGCCGGACACAGACCTCCTTCCCGACGTGGAATCGGAACCGGAAACTGAAGTAGAGCCGGAGCGATCGGTCCCGCCGGCGGACGACGCACCAGCAGCCGTGGAAGAGACTGCGGCCGATCTGCCCGGCGACGCAGCAGAGGAGATCCAGGAAGAAATTCTGGAAGAGGTCCCGGAGGAAATTCCGGACGAGGTCCCGGAGGAAATCCAGGAAGAGATCCACGAAGAGATCCACGAAGAGGTCGGGGTCGAGGACCTGGCCGGCGAAGACGACTCTCCGGAGCCTGTCCGGGATGCTGAACTCGAATCGCCCACCGTCGAGTCTGATGCGACCGAGTTGAGCGCGGTGGACTCGAGTGAGGCGGAAGCGGTGGTGGAAGAGGAAGACGAGGAAGACGATGACCTGGACTTCGACGCCCTGATCGCAGAGGTCGAGACCGCTGGGTTGTCGGACGATGTCGAGGAATTGACGGCCGAGGAACTCGAGGCCATTTACGATCTCGATTTCGAGTTGGAGTCCGAGCCGGAGACCGTGCCGACACCGGACCCGGACGCTTCTCCTGAGGGGGAGCTTGAATTCGTTCCGGAGCCGGTGGAGTCGGAGCCGGATATGGTGGACCCAGACCCGCTGGTTCCGTACGAGGCACTGGGCGACGTCGAGTCCGAACTGGCTTCAGATACATTGGTCGAGGTCGAGCCGTCGATCTCTCCGGCTGAAGAAATGACACCCAGCCCGGTCCCGGACAAACAGAGAAAGCTCCGAAACCGGATTCTCGCGGCGCTGGGAGTCGTGATCGCGCTCGGGGTTGTCGGGGCACTTGTCCAGGTCCTGGTCCTGGACGCGGACGGCGGTGCTGATGGGGCCGGAGCTGTGACGCCCGCCGCCGTTGACCTTTCGGTCGGCGAACCTCCCGCCGCGGTCGGCGGCCCCGGGGAGGATGGCTCGGCCGGCGTGGTCGAGGATCCCTCTGAAGTTCAGCTGCCGGACGGCGCGGGGACGGGAGATGAGGGAACTGACTCCGCCAAAGTCGTAGTGCCGCCCCCGGTCTCGGAGCAGCCCGTCTCGCTGGAGAATCTGCAGACTCTCAGCGACCAGGTCCTGGAGTCGATCAGCACGTACTACGGCAGGGATGGGGCCTACTCGAGCGGCGAGATCGGGTGCCCGGAGCTGCAGTCGTCCTTCGTGGAGGTCATGGATTCATGGATCGACTACAGTACGCGGGGCAAGGCCGGCTGGCAGGGCCGACTCCCGCCGGATCTCGTGGAGCGGGACGAGCGTCTGTACCTCGGAGTCCAGGACGTGGAGCGCTTGTTCGAGGCCTCCTCCTGTCCGCGGCCCTGACGGCGGTATCCGCATGGCTGGCCGTCGTCCCTCTGCTCGCTCAGGCGCCTGACGAAGTAGCCGGGGTAGCCGGGGCGCAACGTCCCCGGGCTTCCGACCTGGGAATCCACATCGGGTCCTTTCCATCGGGGTCGCTCGACGCGATCACGGACGTTCGGGGAGTCCGCGTCGGGCATTTGACCCTGATTCGCGGAGACTCGATCCGTACGGGTGTCACCGCGATTCTCCCACACGGACGGGACCTGTTCGCCGAACGAGTGCGTGCAGCGATCGTCGTCGGGAACGGATTCGGGAAGCTCATCGGTTCGACGCAGGTCGGAGAACTGGGCGTGATCGAGACGCCGATCCTGCTCACGGGCACCCTCAACGTCTGGCGCGTAGCGGATGCGCTCGTGGACACGCTGCTGGCGACTCCGGGATACGAGGATGTCCGTTCGATCAATCCCGTCGTCGGTGAGACGAACGACGGCTGGCTGAGCGATATTCGCTCGCGTCCGCTTGGCGGGGCGGAAGTCCGAGCGGCGCTCCGCGCGGCGACGGATGGGCCGGTCGAGGAGGGAAGCGTGGGAGCCGGAACGGGGACGACCGCTCTCGGCTTCAAGGGCGGCATCGGATCGGCTTCCCGTGTCGTGCCGGCCGAGTACGGCGGGTATACGGTTGGAGTCCTGGTCCAGACCAACTTCGGCGGGTCGCTGGTAGTGGACGGAATCCCAGTGGGCCGAATTCTGGCCCGGGACAGGGAGCGGGAGCCCTCAGATGCCCGGGAAGGCGGCTCGATCATGATCGTCGTGGCCACGGACGCCCCGCTCGATGTACGGAGCCTCGAGCGTCTCGCCTTCCGCGCTTTCGGGGGGCTGGCCCGCACGGGAGCGGCCTTTTCACATGGCTCCGGCGACTACGCGATCGCGTTCACCACCGATCGCGATCCGCCCCCGAGTCTCGACGGGAGCGTGGCTACGGTCCTGTTCATGGCCGTGCAGCAGGCGACGGAACAGGCCATCCTGAATTCACTGTTCGGCGCGACATCTGTTACCGGGTTCCGCGGCCACCGGGCAGAGGCACTCCCGATCGACGCCGTGCGGGAGATCCTGCGCTCGCAGTAGTCAGCCGGCCTCGGTCACATCCGGACGGATCCGGGCTTCCTCGATCCGGGCCCGGACCTGGTCTCTGAGTTCCCTGACCACCTGCGGTCCTTCTCCCTCGACCGGAATCGGATCCAGCACGCGCACGACGACGTCGGCCCGCCCGAACAGCAATGAGCCCTTCCGGATCGCTCCCCGGGTACCGGACACGACGATCGGCTGGATCGGTCGCCCGGTCTGAACCGCGAGCCTGAACGCCCCGGAGCGGAACGGGAGCATCTCGCTCGTCCGCGAGCGGGTCCCCTCCGGGAAGATCATCACCGAGGCACCACGCTCGATCCAGGCACGGGTCTCTTCGTAGGCGTTGGTCCGGCTGTCCGCCTTGCCACGATTGACAGACACGTCGCCTGCCATGCGCATCATCCAGCCGATGAAAGGAATCCGGAAATTCGAAGCTTTCGACATCCACTTCATCTCGAACGGCAGGGTGCCGATGATCAGGATGTCGGCGAGCGATTCGTGGTTGCTGACACCGACAAAAGGCTCGAGGCTGCGAGCGGGAATCGGGCCCTCGGTCCGGACCCGCCACCAGGGGTTGAGGACGAGGAGGATTTTCGCTCCGAACCGGAACGTGCTGCCAGCGAAGTACCGGCGATGGTCCCACCACGCCGTCAGGATCCAGACCAGGCCCACGACGGGTGTCCACAGCGCGACGAACACGAGCCACACGACCCAGATCACGCCGCTGCCGACTCTGACTCCGAGACCGGGCTTCGCGTTCTCGCTCAAAACGCCTTCCTTCGTCCAGCCCGGTCAGACTTCTTCATCGAGCACCTCTGGACCCGTGCGGAGAACGATGATGCCGGCGATCGCTGCGGCAAGAGACCCGACGATGATTCCGATCTTCGCCAAGTCGAGCACCGCAGAGTCTGTGAATGCGAGGGACGCAATGAAGATGGACATCGTGAAACCGATTCCGGCCAACAGCGATCCGCCCCAGATCTGACGCCAGCGGGCTCCGTCGGGCAGCTCTCCCAGCCCGAGCCGGATCGCGATCCAGGCAAAGGCCGTGATCCCGATCTGCTTTCCGAAGAACAGTCCAGCGGCGATGCCCAGCGTCAGCGGGTGGGCCAGGGAGCTGAGAAGAGTCGACAACGGGATCTGGACTCCCGCGTTGGCAAACGCGAAGACCGGAAGGATCACGAACGCCGACCAGGGGTGGATCGCGTGCTCGAGACGGTACAACGGCGCGCTGGAGCTGGAGGCGTCCTCGACGATTTCTTCGAGCGCGGCCTCTCTCGCGTCGACTTCCTCCCATTCTTCCCCGCCTGTCGAAATATCGTCGATCGAGTCGATGAGGACCATCATTGACTGAGACAGGTCCACCGGGTCCGGTCCCCGCTTGGGACGCCGTCGCGAGGCAGGCACGAACGCGGCGGCCGCGACACCGGCGATCGTCGCGTGGATCCCGGACAGGAAGACGAAATACCACAGGAGCACGGCCAGGAACACGTACGGAGCGGGCTTCTGGACATCGGAGAGGTTGAGGATCAGCAGGCCGCTCAGAATGACTCCGGCCCACATCAGCGCTCCGATGTCGAGGTTCGAGGTGTAGAAGATCGCGATCACCAGCACCGCCATGATGTCATCGGCGATCGCGAGCGCCATGATAAACCCCTTCAACCACAGCGGCGCCCGGTTTCCGAGCAATGCGAGCAGCGTAACGGCGAACGCGATGTCCGTGGCCATCGGGATCGCCCAGCCTTCGATGTACTGTCCGCCCAGGTTGAGCGCGACGAAGATCAGCGCCGGTATGATCGCGCCGCCGAGCGCGGATACGACAGGAAGCGCCGCGCGGCGAAACGATGCGAGCTCGCCGAACAGGATCTCACGCTTGATCTCGAGCCCGACGAGGAAGAAGAAGATCGCCATCAGGCCATCGTTGATCCAATGCCCGAGTGACAGATTGAGAGACCATTCACCAAACATCAGACCGCCGTAGACCTTCCACACATCGCGGTACGCGTCGCCCATCGCGGAGTTGGCGAGCACCAGGGCGAGCGCCGTGGCGGCGATCATGACGATTCCGCCCGAGGTTTCCTTGTGCAGGAAGTCGATGAAGGCGCGCGAGAACCTCCGGGGTTGAGGCCAGGCCTGTATGTCCGTCGGTCCTGCTGCCATTCGTTCTGCTCTCAGGGTCAGGGTCTGATGAATGTGGACACGAGTCCGGTCGCCGAGCATCTTGACCGACACCGCGAGGGTGCCGCAAGACGTGGGACGGTCGGATATATCTCCGCCCGCCCCGATTCCAGACTGGATATCCAACGAGGAAACACCCGTGGACTCGATCAAAGACGCGCAGGGCAGGCTCATTCCGTTGAAGGCTCAGCCCCCGTTTCCGAAGGGTCGTTTTCTTCTCCGGGAAGAGCCGGACGCGGAGGCCGTGCCGATGGATGTGCTGTTCGTCGGTGGAGGGCCCGCGGGGCTCGCGGGTGCGATCGAGCTCGCCCGCCTCGTGCGTCAGGACGCGGAACACGGTGGCCAGCTCGGAGATCTGGAGATCGGGGTGCTGGAGAAGGCGCCGGGGCTCGGAGAGCACTGCATGTCGGGAGCCGTGATCAATCCGGAGCCTTTCCATGAGCTGTTTCCAGATGTTTCAGCGGAGGAGTTTCCGTTTCGCGGCGCGGTGAGCGGAGAGAGGGTGCTGATGCTGACGGAGAGGGGACAGCGCCGCCTTCCGGTGGCCCCCCCGATGCACAACCGTGGCAACCACGTGGCCTCGCTGTGCGAGGTCGTCCGCTGGCTGGGGGATCGCGCCGAGGAGCTCGGCGTGAACGTGTTCACCGGTTTTCCCGCGGATGCTCTGTTAATGGAAGGCGATGCGGTGATCGGCGTGCGAACGACGCCGGCCGGCCTTGACCGGGACGGAAACCCGGGTTCGGGTTATGTGCCGCCCACGGACCTGACGGCGCGGGTCACGGTGCTCAGCGAAGGCTGCCGAGGCCCTCTCACGGCCGCCTGGCTGGAGGAGATGGAAGTCGGCTCGGCGAACCCCCAGATCTACGCCCTGGGAGTGAAAGAACTGTGGCAGGTCCAGACCCCGATCGATGAGGTGATCCATACGCTCGGCTGGCCGCTGCCGTTCGACGCGTTCGGCGGCACGTGGATTTACCCGATGGGCGAGAACCTGGTGTCGATCGGGCTCGTCGTCGGGCTCGACTACCGCCAGACGGGTCTGGACGTTCACGAGCTGTTGCAGCGCGCCAAGGGACATCCGCTGTTCCGCGGCATTCTCGAGGGCGGAGAGATGCTGGAGTGGGGCGCCAAGACGATTCCAGAGGGAGGCTGGTGGTCGATTCCGGAGCGACTGTCGGGCGACGGCCTGTTGATCGCCGGGGACGCGGCTGGACTGGTGGATGTTCCGTCGCTCAAAGGGGTCCACTACGCGATGTGGTCGGGGATTTACGCCGCCCGGGCGGCGTTCCAGGCGCTCGAGGCGGACGATCCCACGGCAACGTCTCTCGGGGAGTATGACCGGTCAATCCGGGCCAGCGTGATCGCGAAGGACCTGTATCGTCGCCGAAACATGCGTCTCGCATTCAAGGGCGGATTCAAGACTGGGGCGCTGAAGTCGGTGCTGGCGATAGCGACGGGCGGCCGGGTCCCCGGCGCTCGCATCGCGGCCGAAGAGGACGCGGCGGAGCCACGAACGATCACGCCCGACGATGAATTCACGCCGGACGGCGAGTATACCTTCAGCAAGGTCGACGCGGTATTTCGATCCGGGAACACGACTCGCGACGACATTCCATCACACCTGATTCCGCCGGACGACGCGTCCGAGGATCTCACGCAGTTCTACGAGCACATGTGCCCGGCCGGCGTCTACGAGTGGGGCGAGGATGGGCTGGTCGTGAACGCACCGAACTGCATCGACTGCCGGGCGACCGACGTGCTCGGTCCGCGCTGGACCCCGCGCGAAGGCGGGAGCGGACCGAGCTACAAGCGGATGTGAACGAAGAAGCGCGACTCCTGAGGGTCGCGCTTCTTCGTCGAACTCAGGCCCGGATGACGCGTTTCGTCTGCGCCATCCGAGGGATATGCGTGATCCTCAGTTCGTGCCGAGGATTTCCTTCACCAGCGCGTCGGCGTGGTACACGGACTTCAGGGCTTCGATAATCCCCGCCGAATGCACCGACACCGTCCGGCCATCCACTGCCGCGAAGAAGAACTCATTGGGCAGCGACTCCGGGTTCCCATCGAACGCGATTCCGACGAACTCCGCATCCCGGTTGATCACCGGGCTGCCGCTGTTACCTCCCGTGATATCGTTCGTGGACACGAAGTTGATCGGCACGCTCATGTCGATCTCGTCTTCCGCGTCCCACCACGACTGCGGCATGGTCCACGGCATCTCGTTCTCGAATTCGGTGGCCCTGGCATAGAAGCCGTAGATGGAGGTCGCGGCCGGAGCGTACGTCTCGTTATAGTGATACCGCTCCACTACGCCGTCCGTAATCCGCAGCGTGAACGTGGCATCGGGCGGCAGGTCGGTTCCATACACCGCGAACAGGGCCTGTGCGAACCGCTCATTCTGCACGTCCTCGGCGGCGTTGACCTCGCCCCAGCCCGGCAGCGCGGTGGCCTGCGCCGCTCGCATTTCCGCCACGAGATCGAGCAGCGGGTCGTTGGCGTCCACGATCGCCTCCGGCCCGCCATCGATCATCGCCTGCCGGAACGCCGGATCACCGATCTGCGAGCCGCGGATCAGCCGCGTGGCGGCCGCCTCTGGCGTCTCACCCGGATTCCGGGCCCGGTTCAGCGGGGCGTCGGCCGGCAGCCACTTCTCGGCCAGCATTATGCGGCCCGCGAGCATGCCGACGGACTGATCCATCGGGAATTCGTCAGCCGAGGAAAGCTGGCCCTGCACCTGCGCCGCCCTGTCACCCTGGAACTGCGGGGCTCGCTCGGCTTCGGGTTTCGCCATTTCGGTGACGTACTGGTGCGTGAGCCCTGCCGTCTGCAGGTGCCGGGAGGCTCCGAGGAAGCCGGGGTTGTTGATGTACACGGTGGCGGCGAGCATCGCCTTCTTCTTCTGGATCACGTCGAGCTGATCCCAGACGTCACCGTAGTCGGCCTGCAGAGTCGGGTTCGCGGCCAGCTCGGCCTTGAAATCGTTCTCCCACCGGATCTTCCGTGACGTCAGGTAATCCGATCTCAGGCCTTCGAGCTCTCCCCGGTACAGCTTCTGGGTGTTCTCGAACCCGAAGATCATGTTCTGCATCTCGCGGCCGCGCTCGGGGTCGGTCCGCTGGATCTCGTGCAGGATCTCGAGACGCTGATCGAAAAACGCGAGGATCATCGGGTGGAAGACCTCTCGCTCGTACATGTACTGGGAGAGCGTGATCTGGCGTGCCGTCGAACCGGGGTTCCCGGTCACGAA